>NZ_JASDCV010000012.1:158193-223350 GCF_030407755.1 Rhodococcus sp. APC 3903 | reverse complement strand
AACGACAAATCGTCCACCGCTTTCGTCGGTCCGTAAACCTTGGTCAATCCCCTCAACTCGATCATGAGGACCAGTCAACCATGAAAACCGAACTGTCGGAACTTTCGGACGCCAACAGAGAAAGCCGTTGCGTGCGTTCACTGTCGGCGCTAGTATCGAATGCATGTTCGACACTACCGGGGGGTAAAAGTGACGACGAAAGTATCTGAACAGGCGATTTCCAAACAGACGATATCCGAAGAGACGATCGGACAATTCCGAGCGTCACTCGTCAGCATGGATCGTTCCATCGACAACGCAGCTCGCGTGGATCTACTACGCGCACTGGAAGAGCTGAAGGCCAGTTGCGCTGGGGCCCAGGCATTGCTGGCTGCCGATCTCGACACGGTAACCCGCAAGGACCGCGGCGAACGGGGAGTTCCGCGCTCGTACCAGGGCCGTGGAATCAACGCGCAGATTGCCCTCGCACGGCGAGAGTCGGCATGGTTCGGAACTCAGCATCTCAACCTGGCCCGCGCACTGAACGACGAGATGCCACACACACTTCGACTACTTGTCCGTGGCTCCATCAGTGAGCATCAAGCGACAATTCTCATGCGTGAAACTGCGTGTCTCACAGTCCAGGATCGCGCTGCATTGGATCGCGAGTTCTGCTGCGACGCTGCGATCTTGGACGGATGTGGCACCCACCAACTGACAGAAAGAATCCGCGCACGCACTGCCGAAATAGACGCCGACAGTGTTGCGAGACGAGCACGCAAAGCCGTACGAGACAGACGTGTGACGTCTCGGCCTGCGCCCGACACGATGTGCTGGCTCAATGTCCTACTTCCCGCTGCCGCGGGTACCGTCGTATATGCCACGCTCGGCCGCGATGCAGATTCCGTACTTGCCGGCGGGGACGAGCGCACGCGAGCTCAGATCATGGCTGATCTCCTGGTGGAGCGGGTCACCGGAATCGGCCGCGCCACACCGACACCCGTCACGGTGAATCTGATTGTCTCCGACCAGTCGCTACTCGGCGACGGTTCCGACCCTGCCCACGTCCACGGGTACGGACCTGTTCCAGCAGCCATCGCACGTGAATGGATCACCTTGTCCGGCGAGGACTCCGAAACCATGACAACGGTTCGAAAGCTCTACGCACGCCCCGATACGGGCGCACTGACCGCAATGGAATCCACCGCGAGAACCTTCCCGAAGGGGTTGGCACGATTGATCGAACTCCGGGATCGAAGCTGCCGCACTCCGTGGTGCGACGCGCCGGTTCGCCACCGCGACCACATTCGCGATCACTCGAGGGGTGGCCTCACCAGCGCAGCCAACGGTGCCGGGCTGTGCGCGGCATGCAACTACGCGAAACAGGGCTCGGACTGGTCGGCCGAACCTGTACCAGGTACCCGGCACACCTTCACCACGACGACGCCTACCGGGCACCGATATTCGTCTGAGGCTCCGCCACTTCCGACGCCCTGGGCCGGTCCCGACGCGGCCTGAGGTCCTCGGCGTGGCTCACGATCCTCGGTGAGCCAGTGCGTTCACAAACACCTCGGAAATCTCCGAGGGGTCACGAGCGATGTACGTCGAACCGCCCGTCACGCGGGAGATATCGGCGAGCGCCGCCGCATCGGCGTCATCGGTGATGCCGATGGTGACGATGATGACCGGACGCGCCGGATCCTGCTCGCGTGCAAGAACATCGAGCAGCTGTTCACGGCTGATGCTGTCGGGATCTTCGTTGGCACCGTCGGTCAAGATGATGACGCTGTTGACCGCTCGCGGATCGTACGATTCCTGCACCTTACGGAAGGCGGCCAGAGTCGTGTCATACAAACCGGTGGCGCCACGCTTGAGTTCGGTGAGACGGTTCGCCTGATCAGCCATCAACTTTCGCTGAGTCATGCCGTCGACGATGGTGTCGTAGCGCCTGATCGGCACCAATTCCTGAAAGTCCTGGGTTCCGTTCATACCTTGGGAGAACGCCCAGAGACCGGCAGCGACACTGTCCGGGAAGACCTGATTGCCGGCGAGAGCGGCAGCAGTGGTCAACTGCATGCGCGTCTTGCCGCCTGCTGCCGGGTAGTCCATCGACGCAGACACGTCGATCGCAACGAGTGTCCGGATCGGCTTGGCCATCAGAGCCCAAGCGCCCAGCGTTTGATCGGCCACCGACTGTTCGGAGACCGTCAAGGCCGTCACGTCACCAACTCCACCTTCGACAGCTCCACCGCCGGAAGTACGGAAACCGCTGCGTGTCAGAACTTCCTGTGCAGATTCACTGTGCAACAGGTCGGCGATGGCGTCACTCTTCTTCGCTGCCGCGTAGTGCCGATCCGGCGCCGAGGCACTGACCACCAGGGGGTAATCCATGATCATGGTTCCAGTCGCCGGTACTGTCGCGGAAATCTTCGACTCGGCTTTCGTGAACTCGACGACCTGTTGCTCGGTCGAAACACCGACCTTGCCGGAGCTGACCAATTCGGTGAGCATCTTCTGCCCTACCGGCTGATCTTCGGTACGAACGCTCTCTGCTTGGGCATGGGGTACCAGGGCCGCTCGAACCGATTCGGAGGTGGCCCCGGTCTCCGCGAGGGCTCCGAGAATGGGCGCCGACGCAACCCCGGTGAACAACGGATTGCCCAGCGCGAGATCGGGAACCTGAAGCGCCGTGAGCCAACTGGCAAACTGCTCGCCACCGCCGGACGCGAGGACGACAGGCGAGGTGGCGATCGAACCGCCGGCGGCAGCGACCGGCCCCTTGGCCGTCAGTGCAGCTTTGCCGACCCACGCTGTCGAATCCGGTATCCACATGTCCGGTGCGTCCACGCCCTTGCCCAGGGTTCCCGCTACGTCGCCTGGCAACGCAGAGGTGACCGTGATCCGCGAACAGCCTGTCTGCTCCGGCGACGATTCTGCGAGGATCTCCGTGACTGCAGGCGCGATCGCAGGATCTGCTGCCAGCGAGTACTCGTCGACGCTCTCGCAGGAATCGGACTGTGTTGCCTTGAAGACCACCACCCCGGTAGCGACTACCGCGACGGCAACCAACCCACCCACTGCGTAGAACCCGATCGATCGCCCGCTGTCAGGACTCGAATGCCGTCCGCCCGCCATGAAATCTGCCCTTCCGAGGCCACTCGCACTAGGACATACCGACGGCATGCGTGCGACTGGAGCTATCCCTACCGGGCGGTAGTGTAGCCAAGAACACAGAAATTCCAACTAGCGCTGAATCGTCGGAGAACCGACGAGCCCATATTCCGGGACAGCCCGACCGAAGTCACGAACCTTCAAGCGTCACAGCGACTTTTCAGCAAACCGCTCTTCTCAGAAGAGCTCGCGCTTCTGGACCTTGCCCATCGCGTTACGCGGCAGAGTCTCGGCGAAGCGAACCTCACGGGGACGCTTGTGCGCCGACAACTCAGCCCCGACCAACTCGACCAATTCAGCTTCGGTGACCTCGGGGCTCCCGGGCTTACGGACTACGACGGCGATGATCCGCTGACCCAGATCGGCGTCGGGGACACCGATCACCGCAACTTCGGACACCGAAGGGTGCCCGAGGATGGCGGTCTCGATCTCGCCGGCGCCGACTCTGAATCCACCGGTTTTGATCAAGTCGATGGATTCGCGGCCGACGATTCGGTGGAACCCACCCTCGTCGATGACGGCGACATCACCGGTCTTGAAGTAGCCGTCCTCCGTCCAGGACTCGGCGGTTGCGTCTGGACGGTTCAAGTAGCCGTCGAAAAGCATCGGCCCACGTACCTGTAGACCGCCGATACTCTCGCCGTCGTGTGGCACGTCGTTGCCCTTCTCGTCACGAAGACGAGTCTCGACTCCGCGCAGTGGCACGCCGACCCACCCTGGGCGTCGCTCGCCGTCGAAACGTGTGCTCAGAGTCAGCATCGTCTCACTCATGCCGTAACGCTCGATGGGCGTCAATCCTGTTCGCTCCCACAGCTTTTCGAAGACAGGCACAGGAAGCGGCGCACTGCCGGAAACCAGAAGTCGGGCACCGGACAACGCGCGCGCAGCTTCTTCGTTTTCGGCGATACGCGACCAGACGGTGGGAACACCGAAGTAGAGGGAGCCTTTCGCCCGGGCGTAATTTTCCGGCGTCGGCTTGACGGTGTGGATCACCCGGCTGCCGATCCGTAGGGGGCCGAGGATTCCGAGGATCAGTCCGTGCACGTGGAAGAGCGGAAGCCCGTGCACGAGCGTGTCTCGCCACGTCCAGTCCCAGGCCTCGGCGAGCGCGTCGATCCCGGCTGCGATGGCCGAGCGACTGAGCAGAACGCCCTTCGGTGGGCCAGTGGTACCGGACGTGTACAGGACGAATGCTGTGGACTGCGGTGCCGGTTCGGGATAGCTGTGCCACGAGCGAGCGTGCAACCGGACGGGAACTACCGGCAGAGTGTCGCAGTGGTCGTCCGTTTCACCGAGCCACGCCTGAGCACCCGAGTCACGCAGAATGTGCTCCCGCTCAGCCTTCCCCGAGTCCGGCGGTACCGGCACAACGGTGACACCGGCAATCAATGCCCCGACGACGGCGAGAATCGTTTTTGCTGTGGGAGTTGCCAATACAGCAACCCGATCGGCCTGCGCCACTCGTTCCGCGACCGAGGTCGCGGCACCGAGAATGGCACTCCGCGAGAGAACCGTGTCACCGATCGTCACGGCGTCGTCGAGGTCGTCACCGCGGGCGACAGCAAGGGGGTTCAGTGATCTCAGCAGCACCACGACAGCATCTCACAGCGCCGATGGTCGCAAACTTTCTCCTGCCCGACGCGCATCTATCGAGTGCGGAGGGAACAGCGTCACCAGCGCCGCCCCCAAGAGCGCCCCGGAAAGAACGGCGAATCCGTGCGCGTCGTCGACCGTCACCAGGGTTGCGCCGCCGACGACAATCACGGCCGTCAGAACAATCTCAGGCATTCGCGGGCGCACCAGAACACCGATCCCCGCGGCCGCCGCTGCCAGAGCAAGTGTGGCACCGGAGTTTCCTGCGCCGGTCGACGGAAAGACTGCGGTGGTGAGCAAACCGAACAACAGTTGACCGAGCAGAAAGAGAGCCCAGCCGCGTGCGGCGCCCCAGAGCCGAAACGCAGGCGGTGCAACCACAGCCAGGGTCACGAGATTGGTGACGGTTCCTGCGACCCCTCCGTCCTGGACGAGCACGGAGGTCAGAATGCGCCACCATTGACCGTCGCGAATCAATGCGGGATCACGACGAAACATCTCGAGTAGTCCTGGTATCAGCGCCTGCAGGATGGATGGCACTGCAACCATCAGCCAGAGGAGAGTTGCCGAGAGTGGGAATTCTCCGAAAACTCGACGACTTTTCAACCACACGAGCATCAGGGCAACCGAGGCAACAACGACAGCAAAAATCAGTACCGCGTCCAAGCCGCCGGTCCCTGAGGTGGTCACAGCGCGACCTTACATCGGACCGATACCGACATCAGGGAACCTGACACCTGGGAAAGGACACAGTTCAGGCGGAGAGGCGCTTTGCTGCCGCGGCGATTCGTTCGTCTGTTGCAGTGAGCGCGATCCGCACGTGCTTGCTCCCGCTCGGACCGTAGAACTCACCGGGGGCAACGAGAATCCCACGATCGGCGAACCAACTGACCGTCGCTCGACATTCCTCGCCGCGCGTCGCCCAGAGGTACAGACCCGCCTCGGAATTGTCGACGGTGAATCCGGCGCCTCGAACAGCTTCGATCAACACGCTGCGACGCTCGCGGTACCGCTCGCGCTGGATGTTCTCGTGTTGGTCGTCGCCCAAAGCTGCGGTCATCGCCGCCTGGATCGGCAGCGGCAGGATCATGCCCGCGTGCTTACGCACCTCGAGCAGTTCCGACACCAAAGCCGGATCACCGGTGACGAACCCCGCGCGATAGCTCGCGAGATTGGACGTCTTCGAAAGCGAGTGGACCGCAAGCAAACCGGTCAGATCGCCGTCGTTGACACGGGGATCGAGAATGGAGAGCGCATCCGCTTCCCACGTCAATCCGAGGTAGCACTCGTCGGAGACGACGATCGCGCCCCGCTCGCGCGCCCAGGCCACGACCTTCTGCAAGTGCTCGAGGCCGAGCACTTTGCCGGTGGGGTTCGACGGCGAGTTCACGAAGATCATCGCCGCCGACTCGGGACCGAGCTTGTTCAAGCCGTCGGCGCGCAGGACGCGAGCGCCTGCCAGCTTCGCCGCGACCTCGTACGTCGGGTATGCCAACTCCGGAATGACCACCAGATCGTCGGCTCCGAGACCGAGCAATGTCGGCAGCCACGCGATCATTTCCTTCGTGCCGATCGCCGGCAGGACCGCTGCCGGATCGACGTCGGGAATGTTGTAACGGCGATCGAGTGACTCCGCTACGGCCTCGCGAAGTGCGAGCGTGCCGTGCGTCGTCGGATATCCGGGTATCTCGGCAACAGAGGACAAAGCCTCCTGGATCACCGGATCAACGGGATCAACCGGCGTTCCCACGGACAGGTTCACGATGCCGTCGGGATGAGAGTGTGCCTTCGCCGTGACGTCGGCGAGCGAATCCCACGGAAAATCAGGAAGCCCAGCGGCCACCGGAGTACGAGACAAGATCTCTATTCCTCACCCATGGGAGGCAGCGCCTTGATGAACGGCGTGTCGTAGTCGACCTTGCCGAGCTTGGCCGCTCCACCCGGCGAACCGAGATCGTCGAAGAAATCGACGTTGGTGCTGATGTACGCGTTCCACTGGTCCGGGACGTCGTCTTCGTAGAAGATGGCTTCGACGGGACAGACAGGCTCACACGCGCCGCAGTCGACACACTCGTCGGGGTGGATGTAAAGCATGCGTCCACCCTCGTAGATGCAGTCGACAGGGCATTCTTCGATGCACGCCTTGTCCATCACATCTACACACGGTTCAGCAATCGTGTAGGTCACTGCCGATCTCCCTGCCTTCCTGTCGTGCATCGCCGCCGCAACACGCAGTTGCAAGGGGCCGAAAATCCGATACGACTCTCACGTACCGCGGGAACAGCCTATTATCCCCCTGCCAACCGACTCTGAGCAGGCGGGGGTAACACATTTCAGCCTACTGCGGTGATGTTCCTCGACCGAATCGCGATCCACTTCTCCCCCGCAGCAGCAGCGCGGACCAAAGCGCCGCGCTCACCGAGATAATCCGCCACGACGCCGACCACCGGAATCTTGCCGAAAATCTCGTACGGTTTTGTCCGCGACGGCCGCTTGTGCAGCTCGTCCGTGATGGCACGAAAAGTCTTGGACGTGCGCCACAAGGTGCCGATGAGCGCGAACGGGCGCCAGGTCTCGTCGGCACCGCTGACCGACTTTTCGGCGAAATCCTCACCGGCGAGCAGATCTCGGGACTTGGTCTCACGCCGGCACAGCACCGACGCCAGGAGGTCCACCTGCTGATCCCGCTCCGTCACTCCGTGTTCACGGGCAACCGCAACGAGCACAACGGCCTGATTCGCGAATGCCAAGAGGTCCTGGATCGGCAGCCGATTGAGGAGGACGCCGAAGATGCCGGGGAACGCGACGGCAACGGTGTTGAGTGCACCCAACCGGGTCGTCCACCACTTCGAGCGCTGCTCGTCGGTCATCACCGACCACGCCGCCGTCCCGGGGAACTTGACGACGTCGAGGACCCAGGCCGCCGCGTCCAACACCATCGCTGCGGCATTTCGCTCGGGATCGGTCGGCTCGAAGGTCCGACGCTTGATACCGAGCGGATCGCTGTAGGCGAGATCGAGAACCGGGTTGATCCCCCATACCGCTCGATCGAGAACCTCGACGACCTTGCGGTCCCCCAGAACATCGGC
Source organism: Rhodococcus sp. APC 3903 (assembly GCF_030407755.1). NCBI lineage: Bacteria > Bacillati > Actinomycetota > Actinomycetes > Mycobacteriales > Nocardiaceae > Rhodococcus > Rhodococcus sp. APC 3903. The sequence goes on along the minus strand of NZ_JASDCV010000012.1, from coordinate 215,518 downwards.
CATCAGGCAATCGCTCCTTCGCGTCGTGCATGTGTGGTGGTTCGTTCGCGCGCCGGGCGTCCGATTCCCTCGGCGATGGCGCGCAGTTCCGCGACGGTCTTCTCGGACCCGTGTTCGGAGCCTGCCATCCGCGAGATCGTCTCCTCCATCAGCGTCCCACCGAGGTCGTTGGCTCCGCCGTTGAGCATCATCTGCGTTCCGGTGATCCCGAGCTTGACCCAGCTGGTCTGGATGTTGGGGATGCGACCGTGCAGCATGATGCGTGCCAGTGCGTGCGCAGCGCGGTTGTCCCGGTTGGTCGGCCCTGGCCGTGAAGCGCCCGCCAGGTACAGCGGCGCGCTCTGGTGAACGAACGGCAGCAGCACGAACTCCGTGAATCCACCTGTACGGTCCTGAATTCCGCGAAGTACATTCAGGTGCCCGACCCAGTGGTGCGGCTGATCGACATGCCCGTACATCATCGTCGAACTCGATCGCAGCCCCACCTCGTGGGCCGTGGTGACCACTTCGATCCACTCTGCCGTCGGCAGTTTGCCCTTGGTGAGGATCCAACGCACCTCGTCGTCGAGGATCTCCGCTGCCGTACCGGGAATGGTGTCCAGGCCCGCCTCACGCAGCGCAGTCAGCCAATCCCTGATGCTTTCACCGCTGCGCGATGCACCGTTGACGATCTCCATCGGCGAGAACGCGTGGACGTGCATCGACGGCACGCGCTTCTTGACGGCCCGGACCAGGTCGGCGTAACCGGTGACGGGAAGTTCCGGATCGATACCGCCTTGCATGCACACCTCGGTCGCGCCGGCGACGTGCGCTTCCCACGCACGGTCGGCGACCTGCTCTGCCGACAGCGTGAACGCGTCGGCGTCGCCCTTGCGCTGCGCGAATGCGCAGAACCGGCAGCCCGTGTAGCAAATGTTGGTGAAGTTGATGTTTCGGTTCACCACGTAGGTGACGTCCTCGCCGACGGCGTCCTTGCGTAGCGCATCCGCCAGTGCCACAACAGCTTCCAGGCCCGGGCCCTCCGCCGTGGCAAGGGCCAGGTACTCGTCGTCGGAGCATCCGGCCGGGTCGCGTTCGGCACTGCGCAGCGCAGCCAGCAGATCGGTGTCGACGCGAATCGGAGCACTCAACTCGAGGACCTGTTCGCGCACGGTCTCCCAGTCGCCGAACGCACTGCCCAGGTCACTGCGGGTCTCGGTGTTGCGCCCGTCCGTGTCGATCTCGGTATTGAGATCGACGCGTCCGCTCGATTCCCACGACTCGTCCGGTTCCTGCCACGGCCGACCCACCGGCTTGGTGTCGGGCAGGGCGAGGCCGGTTTTGGGGTCCGCCAGTGCCTGCACGTGGCCCGCAATGCGCGGATCGATCCACGGAGCCCCGGCCAGGACATAGGCCGGCTGAGCCGCAGTGCGTTCGGTCAGGGTGAAGCCGCCTTCGGCGCTGATCTCCGCCAAGGTCTCGAGATTCGGCCACGGACGCTCCGGGTTGACGTGATCGGGGGTCAACGGTGACACCCCGCCCCAGTCGTCCACACCGGCGCCGAGCAGCGCGAGGCACTCGCTGTTCGAGACGAGATTCGGCGGACTCTGAATCCGCATCGTCGGCCCGAGCAGCAGTCGTGCGACAGCGATGGCCGCGAGAAATTCGTCGAGTCCTGCGTCAGGGGTATCGCGCATCGCGGTATCAGGCTTGGCCAGGAAGTTCTGGATGATCACTTCCTGGATGTGCCCGAACGCCTTCTGCGACTTGCGTATCGCCATGATCGATTCGGCACGCTCGAGGAAGTTCTCCCCGATGCCCACAAGAATTCCCGTGGTGAACGGGATGTTCAGTCGGCCTGCGTCGGTCAGGGTGCGTAGCCGAACCGCCGGGTCCTTGTCCGGGCTGCCGTAGTGGCATTCGCCCTTGTCGGTGAACAGGCGGGTTGCGGTCGTCTCGAGCATCATGCCCATCGACGGAGCAACGGGCTTGAGCCGCGAGAGTTCCTGCCAGCTCATCACACCGGGATTCAGATGCGGGAGCAGTCCGGTCTCCTCGAGTACCCGGATCGACATCGCCCGCACGTAGTCGAGGGTGGAGTCGTAGCCTCGTTCGTCCAGCCACTGCTTTGCTTCCGGCCAGCGAGCCTCGGGGCGATCACCCAGCGTGAACAACGCTTCCTTGCAGCCCAATTCGGCGCCTGCCCGAGCGATGTCCAAAACCTCGTCCGGCTCCAGGAACATGCCGTGCCCAGCGGCACGCAGTTTCCCGGGCACCGTCACGAACGTGCAGTAGTGGCACTTGTCCTGGCACAGACGGGTCAGCGGAATGAAAACCTTCCGCGAATACGTCACGGTGTTCGGCCGACCCGCTGCCAGCAGACCCGCATCGCGAACCTTGGCCGCCGAGGAACACAGATCGGTCAGATCGGTTCCCCGCGCCTGCAGCAGCGTTGCCGCCTCGTCGACGTTCAGGGTCGCTCCATCGCGTGCGCGACGGAGAACTCGCCGCATCGCCGACGCTGACGGGCCGGGCGACGGACTGGACGAGGCGGACGCGGAAATGCCTGGCATCGGAAGCATGGTGGGTTTGCCGGAGTCATCACCAGTTCGGTTCACCTAGCGATCATGCGCCATGTTGGACGACTAGTGCCACCCGGTGCCAGAAGTAGGAGGCCTTACCGCCCTGACGCGGCCTCGATCACGACGGCCGGTAGTCGTCGTCGACCGCGACCTCGACTCGTTGATCCACCACGTCAGCCACTGGCGCGTCGAGTGGAATGTCGGTCAGATCGGGTTCTTCGGGGGCGTTCGGATCTACGGGTGTCGATTGTTCGAGCGCATCTGATTCCGGAGCCTCCGGGTCGAATGTCGCATCTTGTTCGGTCATCACGTGCTCCCTTCGCAGTCGCCACACTCCACGATAGGGCCGATGTCGACAGATCGCCCCTCACTCGACCAAAGTAGTGCCCATGACTGCCCCGCAACCGCTGACCATGGCCGACCCGTTATGGCGACCCAGCGCCAAAGCCCCGAGGCTGTGGGCAATCACTGCCTCGCTGTTCTGGGTACCCGTCATCGTCGCCGAAATCGTCTGTGCCGTCTTGATACCCGGAATCCCGTCCTGGGTGGTGGGCCTGGTCTTCGCAGTCACCGTCCTATTCGCGGCCACCTACATTCTGATGGTTCCGGCGTGGCGGTATCGCGTACACAGATGGGAAATCAGTGACACTGCGGTGTACACACGCTCGGGGTGGTTCACCCAGGAACGACGGATCGCACCGATATCGCGCGTGCAGACCGTGGACACCGAACGCGGACCGATCGACCGCATGTTGGGTCTGGCAACCGTGACCGTCACTACGGCGTCGTCTGCCGGGGCTGTGAAGATCTCCGCGCTCGACCAGGAAATCGCCGACCGCACAGTGGCCCAACTGACGGAGATCGCGGGCACCAACGTGGGAGACGCAACGTGAACGAGAAGCAGTTGGGCGACCCGACCGCGATCGAAATCCCGGTCGAGGCGGAAACGGCAGCTGCCGAGGCAGCCGAGGAGGAACAGCCCTGGCTCCGCCTCGACCGCCGCATGCTTCTGGTCCACCCCGTCAACGAAGTCGTCAAACTGCTCCCGGTCCTGCTCGTCTCCGTAGTTCTCGGCAGCCAATCCGGAAACCACTGGTGGGGACTCGGCGTCGTCACTCTGCTCGTCGTCTTCGGTCTGTTGCGGTACTTCACCACCACGTACCGAATCGGGCCCGTTCACGTACAACTGCGCACCGGGGTATTCCAGAAAAAGCTGCTCTCCGTCCCGCGTAGCCGCATCCGATCCGTCGACGTCGAGGCCGGGGTCATGCACCGACTGCTCGGGCTGTCGATCGTGCGCATCGGGACCGGCCAGCGCGCCGGGATCGGCCACGATTCGAACAAGTTCGAACTCAATGCCCTCTCGACTGCCCTGGTTCCGGACCTACGTGCCGCACTGTTGGCCGGCGCGCAACAGGCACGGCGACTGGAAACCCCGGGCACACCGGTCGAGAACTTCGCCGAACCGGTCGACACCGAGATCGGTCACTGGGAGCCCAGTTGGGTTCGCTACGCTCCCTTTTCGTTCACCGGAATCGCCATCATCGCAGCGATCATCGGCATCTCGTTCCAATACGGCATCGGCACTGCCGTCGCGAAATCGTCGGCAGTAAGCGACAGCTTCGACTCACTCGAGAGCCTCGGCATCGCGCTGATGATCGTCATCGCACTCGTCGTGCTGCTGGTGCTGTCGAGTGCACTCGCCTGCGTCCAGTACCTGATCGCGTTCGGCAACATGAAACTCACCGACAACGGCCGCATCCTGCATGTCAGTCACGGCCTGTTGAAAACTCGGCAAACCACACTCGACCGCGCCCGCCTCCGCGGCACGACCCTCAAAGAACCGCTTCTACTGCGATTGGCCCGCGGCGCGCGGCTCGACGCCATCATGACCGGGGTCAGCGCCGAGAAGAAGGAATCTTCGCTGCTGCTCCCGCAGGGACCACGCAGAGAAGCCGAGCGAGTGATGGCTACCGTGATCGGTGATTCACGCCAGGCGTCCGCCCCGCTGATCCCGCACGGGCCAGCCGCGCGGCGTCGCCGGTACACCAGGGCACTGTTTCTCGCGACTGTGGCGTTTCTGGTCTGCGTGCCGTGCGCGGCTTCTGGTCTGGATGTACCGATCTACGCGTGGTTCGGGGTCGCCGTACTCGCCATTGCTGGCGCTGCCCTCGCCTACGACCGATACAACGGCCTCGGCCACGCAGTCCTGCCGGGATGGTTGATCACCCGAAGCGGCTCGCTCGATCGCCAGCGTCACAGCCTCGAATCCGAAGGTGTCATCGGATGGACGGTGCGCGAGACGTTCTTCCAACGACGCGCAGGCGTGGCAACCGTCATCGCCGCGACGCCAGCAGGCACCGGAAGCTACGAGGTGATCGATCTCCCCGCCGAGAACGCGTGGGCATTGATCGAAGCCGTCACTCCGGGCGGTGGCGACGTTTGGGCAGGTCGTCGATGATGAGCCTCGCCAGCGAACCGAGACGCGATCGCTCCGGCTGGATGGTCGGAACACCGAGGAGTTCCAGCGGGGCGGCCGTCACCGGTCCGACGCAGTAGGTCGGTACCGGTCCGCGCATAGCTGCGACGAACCGCTCCAGCTCGCCCATCTCTTTTGCCGTGCTGAGCATCGAGGACACCGCGGGGGCACTGGTGAAGGTCAGCGCGTCGATTGCACCGGAACGAACTGCAGCGACCAACGCGCGGACTGGCGACTGATCCGGCGGCCGGATCCACCGATAGACCGACACCGGGGTGACAACCGCGCCGATGTCGGCGAGGGAGGCGCTCAGGTCCGTCAACGGCTCCCATTCGGTGATGGTGCCGTGCAACTGGACTGCGACGCGTAAGCCTGCCACTCCCTCGCTTCCGAGGTGCGCCAGAACTTCCTCGGACGACTCACCCGAAGGCGACCATTCCTCGCGCAGTCCGGCGCCCCGGATGGCGCCCGTCGCCTTGGGGCCGCGGGCGATGATGCGCGTCCGGGCCAGAGCTCCGAGGAACTCGTCGGTCAAACCCCACGACGCGACGGCGTCGAGCCAACCCCGAAAGCCGATTCCGGTGCTGATCACGACCAATTCCGGTGGATCGGCAATCAACGCGGACGTCTGAGTACGCAGGTCCCGATCGTCCACCAACGGCAGCACATGGATCACCGGTGTCCGCACGATCTCCGCGCCTCGACGTTCGAGGAGCGTCGCAAATTCTTCGACACGCCGTTCTGCGGTCAAGGCGATAGTCGCGCCCGCCAGATCATCTTCAGCCACAGGCTGAGTGTCCCTTATGGATGGGTTACTTTCCTACGCGCGCGCCGAGAACTATTGCGAACTGAGGGTGGCAAGCCTGTTGATCGCTACTTTGAAGAGGAAAACCGCGGCCGGAGCGATTGCGCCGACCAGCAATAAGAACGTCAGAGGGGACGAGAGCACCAGCACGTCGCCGCCTGGACCGCCGACCATGCACACCAAGAACCCGACGATCCAACCGGCGAGCGGCAATGCGGCCAGACCCGGCGTCGTAACCGTGCGGGCGGCGATCACCAATACGAGGTTCGCGGTCGCTGCAACGAGAATGCTGATCGGAAATGCCGTCGTACCGAGATGAGTCGGCAAGAACAGGACGGACAACACCGCGCACAAGAACCCGTCGAAAATCAGGACACCGAGGATGATGGGGTCGAGCCACGACAGCGACGTTTCTGTCGAAGCGTCTGTGTTGTTCTCGGCCGTGATCATGGTTTTGATAGTGGTCTATCGACGGCCAACGCGCGAGCGCGGGGTCCCTCCCGACAAGCACCCCGGCTCGCGCCCGAAAAGCACGAAGTCGATCAGGGAACCGGCGGGAACCCGAGCAGCGTCAGCAGATGACTTTGCTGATCTGCAAATGCGTAGAGCGATCCGTAATACATGTCGTGGTAGTAACCGGCCATCGGACGCAACGAATCGACGAAGGCGACGATCTGGTTCTGCAGGTCCCAGTTGTACATTTCTTCAGCCCCCAGGCTTTGCTGTTACCGAAAGGACCACCCATCCGGTGACACGCATCACACACCACTACGGCGTCGATCGCAATGCCTGTGAGCCGACGCCCAGGTCAGCTGTGCAGCCCGCCGAACAGATCGCGCTCGCGACCGTCCTCACCCACCGGACCGAGCGTGCCGGCGGCCAATACGAAATGCTCGACCGTCAGGATCGGTTGGACCACGTTGTTCGACAATGCGAACTCGGCTCCACTCGGGGCTACCGTCACCTGAGTGGCGTGGGCGCTCAATGCCCTCGCCTTCGCATCGATGACGCCTCGAACATCGATTGCCGTCGTCACGTCTGCGTCCTCGACGCTCGGCAATTCACCGGGCTCGGGCAGACGCCAGTTCTCCGGGAACTCGGAAATCGCCGCGATGCCGCGTTCGAGTCCGCTGCGCTCGGTCACGGTCCAGTAGAACTTCGGAGTCGACCACGGCTCGCCGGTCTCGGGATATGCGGTCGTTGCTGCAGCTTCCACGGCCGCTGTCGTGATCGCGTGTGCCTGGATGTGATCCGGGTGCCCGTAGCCTCCGTTGGGGTCGTACGTGATCACGACGTGCGGCCGAATCTCACGAATGACGGCGACCACCGCGCCGACTGCCTCGTCGAGTCGAGCATTGACAAAAGCACGGGGATTGGCGGCCGAAGGTGTGCCGATCATTCCGGAATCGCGATAACGACCGGCACCGGCGAGGAAGCGAGGAGCGGCACTGCCCAAAGCCGACAAAGCAGCGCTCAATTCGGCGATCCGGTAGCCCCCGAGTTGATCGGCCTCGGCAGCCACGAGCCCTGCCCACGCATCACCGATCACTTCGCCTTCCTCCCCCAACGTGCAGGTGAGGACCGTGACGTCGGCGCCTTCGGACGCGTAACGCGCGATGGTGCCACCGGTGGTGATCGTTTCGTCGTCCGGATGTGCGTGCACCAACAGAAGTCGCTTCGCCGACGCGGTCACTTTGCCACCCTCACCCAGTCCGTAGCGTTTCCGAATATCCCCACCTGCACCGGCCCGTCGAGGACCACGCCCTCGACTCCGGTCCCGACTGCAACCAGCGCTCGGCTCTGCACGATTGGCAAAACCGCCGCCAGATCCCACAGCTTGGGTTCCGCATCGGCGATCAACGACCCGAGATCCCCGATGCCACTGAGCGCTTCGTCGATCCGACCTTGCAACGCCGGATCACACAGCCCGGACAGGTTGCTCGGAGCCTCGACGCTTGTCGTTCGAACAGGCTCCGGAGACTGCGACGGCGTGGGTGTGGGCACCGCCGAACCTGTCGCAGGAGTGGAAGGCGCTGTAGGGCAACTGAACCGGGAGGCCAGTGAAGTTGCGGTGTCAGCGCCTGCTCGGCTCCAACCGACGATCATGTCGACGCGCCCTGTAGTCAGATCCTCGCCGTAGAGCTCCTCCGGCGGCACCGATTCGACGGTCGCCAGGATCCCCACGTCACGCAATTCGTCGGCAGCGGTGTTTGCCACGGCGATCGCGATGTCGTCGTTTTCGGGAGCGCCGATCAGCAGCGTCAACTGAGCGCCGTCCCGGACGATCGATCCGACCGTTCCAGTGCCAGTGACGATTCCGGTTGGCGGTGCTGTCAAGTAACCGGCTGCGGTCAGCTCGCCGAGCGCCTGCTCTCTGGTCGGTTTCGGCGGCGCGGTTGGCGCATATCCCGGATCCGACGGAGCGAGGATCTGAGCTTTCACCGGGGCCGACGCCGATTCACTCCCGGCCGCCACTACGGCGAGCAGGTCCGGATCGAGCAGTCCCAGAACACCTTTACGCACCCGAACGTCCGCGAAGTTCTTGCTGCGCCCATTGACGTTGATGTCGAGAGTGCGCGGAACGTAGGAGAATGCAGTACTGACACCCGGGATTGCAGAAAGCTGAATATCCGTGGCACTACCCGAATGAACTTGCGCCACTTGAGCATCGTCGGTACGCAGTGCATCCGCCAATTGCGAAGCCGTTCCTCCGCGTCGCAGAACTATCTGATCCGGATCTGAAGGCTTGCCCCAGAATCGGTCGTTGCGTTCCAGCACGATTTCGTCTCGACCACGGTCGACCGAGCGCACGTGAAAGTGGGCTCCAGACACCGGAATCCCCTCACTCAAACCGGTGCTGAAACCGCCGGGAGTGTCCTTGATCAGGTGGGATGGAAGAATATCGGTGAACAACTCTCGCCACGCCGGATACGGCGCACGCATCACGACGTTGACCGTCTTGCCACCGCCGGACGAGTTCACGTCGTCGATCATCTGATAGCCGGCGGGGTTGACCACACCGGGAACCGAGATCATCTGCTGCCAGAGATAGCGAAAGTCCTCTGCCGCAATGGGAGCGCCGTCCGACCATTGGGCTTCGTTGCGCAGTTGGTAGCGAATAGTGAACGGAGCCTCTGACGTCACTTCAGCCGAAACGAGAAAAGAATCGTCGATCGCCCACTCCGTCGCACCAGGCTGCGTCGGCGAATTGATCGGGCGAAACGCACTGGGCAACACGAGGTTGCCGACTGCGGAGTTGACCGGCGACTGATCCGCGAGCAGGTGCGGGTTGAATCCGCCTCCTACCTCGTCGATCGCCACAGTGACCTGCTTCATCGCCGGAACGACCGGAGTCGGTGTGGGCTTGACGGTTTCGGTGCTCTCGACCGGAGGCGGCGGATCGGCCGTACACGCAGTCAGCGACAACGCCGTCACTGCCACTGCCAACGCCAGGTAGCGACGTCCTGAGGCCACAGACAATTCCTTCCGTACGGGGCCGCGTCGCCCCTTCGCACTCGATTTCCGGGCAGAACTTTCACCCGGAAACCATGAAGGCGAATGTACCTTTCCGCCGAAAACTCGGCTGAAAGGCACATCCGCCTGTCAGGTGGTAACCGACGAAAGACTACAGAGCAGCCTTGTCGCGAGACTTGCTACGCGAACGCTCGCGAGCGCGCTCGGTTGCATTGAGATGCACCTTGCGGACGCGGACGTCCTCGGGGGTGACCTCGACGCACTCGTCGCCGGAGCAGAATTCCATGGCCGCTTCGAGCTCGAGCTTGATGGGCTTCGCGAGGGTCTCCATCACGTCTGCGGACGACTGACGCATGTTGGTCAGCTTCTTCTCGCGGGTGACGTTGATGTCGAGGTCTTCCTGACGGGGGTTGATACCGACGACGTGACCCTCGTAGGTGTCTGCGCCGGGCTCGACGAAGAAGGTTCCGCGGTCAGCCAGCTGGATCATGGCGAACGGCGTCACTGTGCCGGAACGGTCCGACACGAGAGAACCGGTGTGGCGTGCACGAATCTCGCCGGCCCAGGGGCCGTACCCGTCGAAGACGGCGTTGGCGATGCCGGTTCCGCGGGTATCCGTGAGGAATTCCGTACGGAAGCCGATAAGACCACGCGAAGGAACGATGAACTCCATACGAACCCAGCCCTGACCGTGGTTCGACATCTGAACCATCTTGCCCTTGCGGTTGGCCAGAAGCTGAGTGATGGCGCCGAGGTACTCCTCGGGGCTGTCGATGGTCAGCTCTTCGAAAGGCTCGTGGATCTTACCGTCGACAGTCTGAGTGACCACCTGCGGCTTTCCGACGGTCAGTTCGAAGCCTTCGCGACGCATCTGCTCGACGAGGATGGCGAGCGCGAGCTCTCCACGACCCTGGACCTCCCAGGCATCGGGACGTCCTATGTCGAGGACCTTGAGCGAGACGTTACCGACCAGCTCCTGGTCCAGGCGAGCCTTGACCATGCGCGAAGTGAGCTTGTGACCCTTGACGCGGCCGACCAGCGGTGAGGTGTTGGTACCGATCGTGACCGAGATAGCCGGCTGATCGACAGTGATGCGAGGCAGCGCAACCGGGTTGTCGAGGTCGGCAAGCGTGTCGCCGATCATGATGTCCGGGAAGCCCGCAACAGCGCAGATATCGCCGGCAAGCGCAACCTCGGCGGGAACACGCTCGACACCGATGGTGGTGAGCAGTTCGGTGATCTTGGTCTTGGTGATGACGGGCTCGCCGTCGACCTCGCGGCACCAGGACACGGTCTGGCCCTTGCGCAGCTCGCCGTTGTGGATGCGAACCAGCGCGAGGCGACCGAGGAATGCCGACGCGTCGAGGTTGGTGACGTGAGCCTGAAGCGGCGCGTCGACCGTGCCCTTGGGGGCCGGGACGTACTCCATCAGAACCTGGAACAGAGCGGTGAGGTCCTCGGCGTCGGGCGCCTGACCGTTCTCGGGCTGCACCGTCGAAGCCTTGCCCTCGCGGCCGGAGGCGTAGAGAACCGGCAGCCCGAGCGCAAGCTCGGCGGCTTCGGCGGCCTCGTCGGAGAGATCGGACGCGAGGTCCAGGAGCAAGTCCTGAGCCTCGGAGACAACCTCTTCGATGCGAGCATCGGGACGATCGGTCTTGTTGACAACCAAGATCACGGGCAGTGAGGCAGCAAGTGCCTTACGCAGCACGAAACGCGTCTGCGGAAGCGGGCCCTCGGACGCATCGACGAGCAGGACGACGCCGTCGACCATGGACAGACCGCGCTCGACCTCGCCACCGAAATCGGCGTGGCCCGGGGTGTCGATGACGTTGATGACGGTGACCGAACCATCCTCGTTGCGCTTGTGCACCGAGGTGTTCTTCGCGAGGATCGTGATGCCCTTCTCGCGTTCGAGGTCGCCGGAGTCCATGACGCGATCGACCAGCTCGGCGCGCTCCTCGAACGCGCCGGACTGACGAAGCATGGCGTCGACGAGGGTGGTCTTGCCGTGGTCGACGTGTGCGACGATGGCAACGTTACGGAAGCTGGTGGTGGTCACGCGATGGCTCTCCTGGCTGAGTTGATTCGGCCACGCGAAAGTCAAGTCGCACGGCTCTTCTGGTGGCCGCTGCACGAGTGTGTGATCCGAATCAGGGCACGAATCGCCTGAATAGGCACCGCGGCCTAGTAAATACTACTCGCTCCGAGCGGATACTCCTGCATTGTGCGGCCTCTATCACCGCCCCCACCAGCCAATAGTGATCTGCACCACGCTGAAGCGAGTAGGATTACGACCTGGAGAAACAGGGTGTTTAAGGGTACGCTAACCTCGTTCCAAGAGCGGGCTCTCCGCCGTAGTGAAACAGGAAAGCCGCAGCGTCACATGGGAAAAATCAAGGCAAGCAAGGTCTCGAAGCTCAAGCCGAAAAAGAAGTGCTGCCGGAAGAAGACACGGTGCATCAAGTGCCCCGTCGTCATCATGCGGATGAAGAAGCTCGAGAACGAGGGCGCATCCAAGAAGGAACTGAAAGCCGGTCTCAAGAAGGCCCGCGCGGCGTAAGCGCCCTCAACTCCTCGAGCAATTCGGGGATCCAGGCTCGATCGTTGTCGACCAGATCCATCGACAAGAGTTCTTCGGCATCGACCCATGCCAACTGAGCGTGGTCGAGCGCGACCGGTTCGCCGGACACCAACTCCGCCCGGTACGCCCGCAGGACCAACCCGGCCGACAGTTGCACGTCGACGCCGATTCTTGTTCCGCATCGAACCTCTACCGCAAGCTCCTCGCGCAACTCGCGGGCCAACGCAGCCTGCGGCGTTTCGAACTCCTCGACCTTCCCGCCCGGCAGTTCCCAGCGACCGGCCAACGCCGGCGGACTCGTCCGCTGCGCGAGGAGCAGCCTTCCCCCACGGAAGATCGCACCGGCGACAACTTCGCGATCCCTTGCAGGCACATCACTCATCGCACCATGATGGAGTATGGCCACTTTGTTGTCCGACTCCGCGATCCAAAGCGCTCTCGACGAACTGCCGGCCTGGCAGCTGTCGCCGGGCTCGATCACTCGTACCGTCGATTCCGCGACTTTCCCGGATGCGATCGCGCTTCTTCAACGCATCGCGGCTGTCGCCGAGGCCGCAGATCATCATCCTGACATCGACGTTCGCTGGCGAAAGGTCACGTACACGCTTTCGACACACTCGGCGGGCGGTCTCACGGAACTGGACTTCGACCTTGCCCGTCGAATTGACGTACTCGTCGACGATTCGGTCCGTTTCGACTGATCTCCGAGTAAACAAACCTCGCAATCTGACGTAACAGTTGCATCAACTTTCACATAGATCACTTCAGTCACAGGTATGGTCGCCGTAAATCACGATCGAGGCCGGTCATGCCATAGACTCCCCCCCGGTGCGTAGCTGCTCAGCAACTGAACAGCTGTACAACCCGGGGGCTCTGTACATAGAGTGACCCCTCGAGCCGTCAAACGCGGAGCTCGCCTAGGCGCCCGCGCGGTATGACTAAGGATGGGGAAACAGTGCTTCGAACCCGAGGTATGCGAAAGGCGTTCACCGCCGTCGCTATTGCCGCAGTAGCAGGACTGGCATTGCCGGCACAGGCAATGGCCGATCCGGCAGCACCGCCCGCACCCGAAAGTGTGCCGATCGAGTTCCTCGCATCGTTTGCGCCCGCCATCATCGGCGCCGCTGCAGGTCCGGCTGACGTCGCCGGCGGCCCGCAGCAAGCGTTGCTCGACCAAGCTCGCGCGATCCTGAACTCTCCCGGCATTCCGCCCGAGATCAAAGCCACCCTCGAGAAGGTCATCACCTTCCTCGACGGCAGCGGCGGCGGCGGACCGGAAATCCCGAACGAGAACGCCCCCGTCATCGCGCAGTTCCTCTACCCGACGCTTGGCAAGGGCTGCATCTCGGCCACCGCCGATTCGGTCGGAACCGCGCTTGCTGTTCCGGGCCCGGCTCACCTGCCCCCTCCCGGCCCCGCTGCCGGTCAGGCCGGGTTCGTCTTCACCGCTCTCGGTACGGCTCCCGCCGTCGACGACCAGCCGGTGCCGATGACCGTGACGTGGGTCAACATCGACAACCAGCGCAGCGCCACCCAGAACCTGACCAACGCGTCGCGCATCAACCCGGATGGTCCCGCCACCTTGTCGGCTATTGCCGATACGGGTCCGGGACGCGTCCTCTCGGTGATCAGCGGTTCGCTGACCACCCAGCCGGAAGGCGCAGATCGCATCACCTGCAGCTTCCTCCCGACCGTGGGTATGTTCGCGGTCGCTTGATCGAAGTCTTGTGAAAGGGACCCGCCGAATTCCGGCGGGTCCCTTTTGCATCTCCGATCACCGTGATAGACCCGATAGATGGGACATCTACGAGTGGACATCACGCATGGCCGTCCAGAGCAGACGTCAAGGCCAGACGACCAGTCGATACGGTCTCACAAGTCGAGTCGATCGATACTGTCCATCCGATCCGAGGGGTCCATTCTCTCGATCGGATCGGCGTACTCGATTCTCTCGATCGGTAGCGTCGGCTCTTTCCTTTCGATCGGGAGCATCGGGTCTACGGCATCGGTGCTGAGTTCGGGCTCGTTCGCCAGCCTCGGGTCGGCACTGTCCGGACTCTCACGCTGGTCACTGCTTTCCTGGCGGGGAAATCACACCGCCCCCGAGGAACATCCGAAACTTGTTGTCATTGCGCCGGAATCGGATTCGAGCGATCCGGACCGATCACTGCGGTCCGTCTCGCACTCTCAGACCTGATTCGGTCGCGGCCATTCGCGGCCTTCCAAGGACTCGACCGAGGTATTGAATTGCCGCAGTAGGTCACCGAGCGCGAAGCGCTGCTCCGGCGTCCACTCACGCAGCGCCTTTGCGACTCCTGCTGTCGAATGTGCGCGGTCTGCACGGAGTTTCGCCAGACCCTGCGCCGTCGGCCGAACTTTTCGAGCCAGCCCACCGTCCGGATCCTCCACCCGCTCCACCAGACCCTGCCGCCTCAGAGCGCCGATCTGCCGGTTGATGGTCGAAATGTCGAGCGAGAAAGCACAAGAGAGTTCCTTGAGGCTCATGGGCTGCTGCAATTCCAGTCGTCCGAGCAACAGATACGCGGACCGGTCCAGAAGAAGTTCGGCTCTTTGAGCCAGCGCGTGGTAACGCGAGAGCAGGGTCAACTCGTACTCGATGTTCACCAGTTCGGGTTCTCGATCCATACTCATATTGTGCAGAATACACACGATGTGTAGCGTGCACATTGGGGCGAACGCACCAAATCAGAAACAATCCATGGCGGGAGCCGCATGTCCGTGCACGCAGATTCGTCGAACGTCGACGAGAAATCCCCGGACAAGAAAACCACGGTCACGAACTACGCACCTTCGGGTCCCGTGCTCACAGTCCTCGGACTGTGCGGAATCGTCGTCGCACTGATGCAGACACTGGTAGTCCCGATCATCCCGCAGTTGCCTCACCTACTGAATTCCACCCCCACCGACACCTCGTGGGCGGTCACCGCAACACTCCTCGCTGCCGCGGTGATCACGCCGATCAGCGGGCGGCTCGGCGACATGTTCGGCAAGAAGCGAATGCTGCTCGTCAGCCTCGGATTGGTCGTTCTGGGCTCGGCCATCTGCGCGATCGCACCTTCACTCGTGGTGCTCATTATCGGACGTGCACTTCAAGGAGCATCTATCGGGGCGATTCCATTGGGCATAGCCATCATTCGCGATGTACTGCCGCCGAAAAAGGTAGCCGGGGCAATGGCGGTCATGAGCGCCACCCTCGGCGTCGGTGGTGCGATCGGATTGCCCATCGCCGCGGTCATCGCTCAGCATGCCAACTGGCACTTCCTCTTCGTCACTGCGGCGGCACTCGGATTGATCTGCGTCGCACTTGTTGCGTTCGTCATTCCCGAATCAACGGTACGACGCCCGGGCCGTTTCGACTTCGTCGGAGCCCTCGGCCTCACAGTCGGCCTGATCACTCTGCTGCTGCCCATCACCAAAGGCGGGACTTGGGGATGGGGCGACGCAAAAACGCTCGGGCTCTTGGGCGTATCCGCCCTCAGCTTCCTGGTTTGGGGATGGTGGGAGCTTCGACGCAACGCACCTCTAGTGGACCTCCGAGTATCGGCCCGGCCGCAGGTTCTCTTCACCAACTTCGCGTCGATCGCCGTCGGATTTGCCATGTACGGCAACTCTTTGACGCTCCCCCAACTCCTCATGGCACCGACATCCACCGGCTACGGACTCGGATTGTCCATGGTCGCAGCAGGACTCGCGCTGGCTCCCGGTGGACTCGTCATGATGGCACTCTCACCTGTGTCCGCTCGAATTTCGGCGTGGCAAGGCCCGCGAATCACGCTGATGCTTGGCGCGCTGATAATCGGATTGGGTTACACCTTTGCGTATTTCACGGTTTCGAGCGTGTGGCAGGTCTCCGCTGCCGGAATGATCATCGGTGCAGGCGTCGGACTGGCGTACTCGGCGATGCCCGCCCTCATCATGGGCGCTGTGCCCATCACGGAATCTGCGGCCGCAAATGGACTGAACTCCTTGATGCGATCGATCGGCACATCGACGTCTGCCGCGATCGTGAGCGTCGTTCTGGCCGGAATGACCATCACCGTCGGCACCGCAGTGATCCCCTCGTTCGAGGCGTTTCGTGCCACGTTCCTGATTTCCATCGCAGCCGCCGTTGTGACGATGGTGTTCGCCGGATTGATTCCCAAACAGAAAGTCACGTAAGGGAATCAACCCGGCAGAGGACTCACTTCTCCGAAGAGCCTTCGATGCTGCCAGTCTGCAACTTCGACAAAAGTGTGTAGATGAAACTGATGATGGTATCCACGCGTTGCCCTCTCACATATTGGGTCCCCGACCCGTCAACGACGGTACCGCAGAACTCGTCTGCATCGAATCGCCGACAATCAATTCTGCAACGTGTTCTAATTTGAGGCGACCACTACCCGAGGAGCCTTTCATGACCTGGACGCGTACCGAACTCGAAGACGCCTTCGCGGGGTACCAGAACACCGTTGTCGAGTGCACTCGTTCCGGCGATTGGAACGCCTTCGCGGACATGTTCACCGAGGACGTCGTCTACGTGGAACACGCTTTCGGCACCCTCAATGGCCGAGAGGCTGTACGCAAGTGGGTCACTCGCACAATGACAGAGTTCCCGGGGCACCGCATGACCGAATTCCCGGCCAACTGGTTCGTCGTCGACGAGCAGCGCGGATGGATCGTGTGCGAGATCGACAACCCGATGGAGGATCCGGGCGACGGATCCAAGCACGGAGCCGCCAACATCACGATCCTGCATTACGCCGGCAACGGATTGTGGTCTCGCGAAGAAGACGCCTACAACCCGATGAACTTCCTGTCGATGGCAAAAGCATGGTGCCTCGCCGCCGAAGCGGCGGGCACCCTCCCCGATGACGCCAAAGCCTGGCTCGCCAAATTCGGCGCTATGGTGCGATAGATCCTGTCGGCAACGAGGATCCGACGGGCTGGACCGGACCGACCGCACCGGCCAACGACCACTGGCCGTAGTCGCGAGTGAGGATCGAGTTCAGATCCACGCCCACGCCGTCGACCTTGCGCTTGTCGATCTCGAACTGGTGCAGGTTTGCCCTCGGGTGCACATATCCTGCGGGCGACCCCCAGTTGTGCTGCCAGAACCAGGTTCCGACGCCGGCGCTGATCATTGCGTCGATCACGCGAGTGTTTCCGTAGATACCGAGTGCTCCGTTGCCGACGACCGAGGCCCACCCCTCGAGGTACGGCGCGATCAGGGTGGTGATTTCGGTACTGGTCGGGTTGTCGTCGATCGACGCGTAAATCGGCCGACCGGACGGCCCACCGGCCGCAGCATGTAGTTCGAGGCCACGGGAAGCATGACGCTTGCCTGCCTCGCGAGCCCCGCGCCAGTCCGCCGTTCCGCCCTTGCCGAATTGATAGCAGGAAACGACTTGGAGTCCGGCCGCCGTCAACGCGTCGGTTTCCCGCGCCAGTACGGGCTTACCGACCATCCAATCGGCTCCCGGGCGCCTGTCCGAGACATATCGAATGGCGCCTGCATACCCGGCGGCCTTGATTGCCTGAGCGGACGGCACACCGGCGGCGTAATCGAGCAGGGTCCCTAGTGAACCGGCATTGGCCACCGACGTCGTACCGCTCAATGCAGCGAGTCCGGCAGCTGCCGATCCAGCAGCTGCGTACTTGAAGAGGTTTCTTCGCGAGACGTGCACAAAGCTCCGATCATCGGCGTGTCCCGCTGGAAGTGGCGGGCAGGCAAGCTATCTTCTTTCGCTCGCATTCCACCACAGTCACATCAACCCCGCCATGCACTTGGCCAACAATGCTCACATTGTCACCAAATTGGACGTTAGACAGATAGTCAAACAGACAACAGTGGCCCCCGAAGACATCGTCTTCGGGGGCCACTGAGTCGGCCTAGCGGCCGGAAGCTATCAGCTGAGCGAGGTGAAGAAGCTCAGAGCGCTGAAGAGATCAGACGCGTTGCTGAAGAAGTCGTTGAGGAAGGTGAAGGCATCCGAGAATTCTGCGCTGCTCATGCGATGTGCTCCTGTCGAAGATACGGTCCAGAGGATTGCCGCCACGTGAGTGGCTGCTGGCGATAAGAGTAGAGGTCTTCCGTTACTTCCGCGACACCAAATGTGTCCGGGACGTTACATTTCGACCCCTTCGGGACACGGACATACACACAGGTGACGCCCACCGGCAGTGATCAAACTGTCACCTACGGACGATTTATTGACGTATTCCGAACATCGTTCCCGATAACAGCTATCTCGCAGCATCAAACCTGTAGGCGGACCACAAGATTGGCAAGCCTTACTTAACAGAGGGGGCGTTGCTCCCGCTAGAGCGCGTACCAGCAGATTGGCCAAATCCCCCGCGGCAATGTGGCCACGCGAGCTTAGTCCGGGCGCAAACATTCAGCCACAGTTCGAGTTAGCGAGATCTTTACGCCGAAAACGACCATCCCGACTGACCGCGGGACCGTACCTAGCGGTCATCATGGTGACGCTATTCACACCGATTTGCGGAACTCCAGGCACCGATAGCAGCCCTATCTCGACACCAATCGGACGTTCGAGGGCACAGTGGAGTTCATGAACCTCACAAAAAAGAAATCCTGGAGTGAGCTGTCACCCGCGCAGCGCCGCGTCGCCGCCCTGCTCGCAACGATTCAGTCCCTGTTGGCGATCGCCGCGTGGACAGACCTGGCGCGACGCCCTGCCGATACGGTCAACGGCAGCAAGAAGAAGTGGGCGGCGATCATCTTCGTCAACTTCTTCGGGCCGCTCACCTACTTCCGCCGAGGCCGGATTCAGTCGAAGTAGTCCCAGAACTGCAGCCACTTCACGGAGGCGAAGAGCGTCAGAGTCACGACGTACACCGCAATTACCGCTGCGACACCGCGCCAGTTGGTGCGGGGAACGGCGCCGTCGACCGGGTCGAGCCAGTGGCGGAACCACCTGGTGACCGTCGGCATCAGGAACCACGTCATGGCGCCGACGCTGACTATCTGGCTCAACCACATCGACAGCCACGGCGGCGCTCCGATCCCGTCGAGCAGCGGACCGAGAAATCGTGACAGCGTCATCACTGTCGGATAGAGAACGAGCAGGATGATCATCGCCGTTTTCCAATTCGGCGTCGCACGGGTCTGCCCGTTCTCCGTGCGCAGAATCGTGCCGAACGGTGTCGACCGCGTGGTCTCGGTGAAGTCCTCGGCCAACTCGGCTCGCAGTTTCGGCAGTGCCGCGGCCCTTTCGGGCGACGCCATCCACTCCGCCAATTGCTGCTCGGTCCGAAACCGAAGGACGGACTTCCACTGGGTGGAGTCGGTGACCGACCGCAACAACATCACCGACTCGTAGCCGGAGAATCGCGAACTGAGATCGATGAGATGGCGTTGCGTTCGCAGAAACTCGTTCTCCTTACCCACGACGACGACGTGGTCGTACACGCCGATACCGGGCGGCGGCAGAACTCCGTCGACGAGGACCAGATCACTCGTCTGTGCCAGAATTCCCGTTGCCGCAGCGGCTCTTTCGAGATCGCGGCGATCACCCGACTCCAGCCAGCGGTGAAGATCGTCGGCACTGTCGAATGTGACAGACATGCCGTGCGACACCGGTTCCGGTTGATCACTGATGCCACAGCTCAGGTAGCCGTTGAATCGACCGGCGGTCTCGGCCGCACGCTCGACCCACGCCCGGAATCCCGAACTCGTTCGGTGATACCCGGTGATGGCGGTTGCGGACACGTCAGCCCGACACCCGGCGCCCTTGCACGTATACGTGCGCAATCGCGGGCTCGCGCATCGCCATCAGGAGGCCGAAGAGCGTCTGGTCACGGGCGAGTATCGGATCATCCGAACGCGTTCCGTGGTTGACGAGCCCGGCGAGCGGCAGCCACCCGGAGGGATCGATCACCAGGAAGTCGGCCTCTTTGCCCTCGTCGAAGTTGCCGATCCGGTTCTCCATGTCCAGCGCGCGAGCACCGGCGAGTGTTCCGGTGAACAGCAGTTCGGCGGGGTGCATCGACACTCCGTCGTCGCCGGCTTCGGAGATATGAACCTTGAAGGCGTCGCCGAGGACTCGGGTGAGCAGGCACTCGTCGCCGCCGCCGAAGTCCGATCCGATCGCGATGTTGACCCCTGACGCAACGGTTCGTTTCCACGGCATGGTGCCTGAGCCGAGAAACTGCTGGGACGTCGGGCAATGTGCGATCGAGGTTCCGGTCTCGGCCATGCGTGCGAGTTCGGAGTCCTGGCAGTGCACCGAGTGCGCGAGTATCGCGCGCGGACCCAGAAAGCTCTTTCCGCCGACCTGTGAGCCGGGGAGGAACTTGCCGTCGTACGTATCGAGATAGGTCTCGACCTCGTACTCGGCGAGTGTGGTTGCCACCTCGCCGGTTCCCGGCCGATTGTTCTCGTTGAGATGGCTGTGGAAGTAGACGCCTCTGTCACGGACCGAGTCGTACAACTCCCCCAAGTCTTTCAGCGTCCGTGTTGTCACCGCGAGGGAGAAGCGGGGAACCACTGCAACGTGAATGAGTGCGGTGTTCACGTCGCCGGTGTCAGCCGCGTGCCACTTGTCGATCTCCTCGCGGGTGAGTCTGATCGCGTCCTCTTCCGAGGTGATCAGCGCGGCAGCGGACGCCGGGCCGGTGGTCTGAATCCCGCGGCCGCTGACCACTCGAAGGCCGCGATTCAGAGTTTCACTGAACAATGCGTCCTGCGCGTGCGGGAAGGCCGATCCGAACACCATCGCGGCCGTCGTTCCCGTGGCGATTCGGCGAGCGCAGAAGGCCTCGGCAGCGTGCTGGGCGAACTCCGGATCAGCGAATCTCGATTCGGAGGGAAAGACGCACAGGTCGAGCCACTCGAGGAGTTGGCCGCCGCCGTACGCATCGCCGGCGTAGGTCTGAGGGAAATGAATGTGGGCATCGACGAATCCGGGCAGCAGGAAACCCGGTCGATGATCGTGAATTTCGCCGCCCGCGAGGTCTCCGGGGAGCGATTCGAATTCTCCGCAGTAGACGATCGTTCCGGCATCGTCGATCGCCAAGACGCCGTCGGGGATCGAGACGAGCGACTGCGCCGCATCCTCAACCGTCGGACGACCGGAAATGTGGAAGACATGGCCTCGATGAAGGTGCGTCACTTACTGAGCAAAGCACAAAACTACCCGGCGCCGCGCGGCGAATGCTGTCCTTTTTGTCAGATATTGGGATCAAGCAAGAGTTGCATGCCAAACAAGCGCCGCAGCCAGTGCACCTGCACCATTCAACGACCAATGCAGAGCAATCGGCGCAATCAGGCTGCCGCTGCGATGACGAAGCCAGGTGAATACGAGACCGGCCGCAGCGGTGGCGAGAACAGCTCCGAGGATGCCGGCGACCTGGCCGACGACTCCGGTACCGAGAAAGCCGGACAGCCCTTCGTTACCACTGGTCAAACCCATCGACGACGCGATATGCCACAGTCCGAACATCAGAGAACCGGCAGCGGCGACGCCGCGGAATCCACTGACCCGGTTCAACGTGCCGTGCAGGACGCCACGGAAAGCCAACTCTTCGGGAATGACGGTCTGCAGCGGGATCACGATCATCGACGCGATGATCGCGCCGGAAATAGTGGCGTAGCGATCCGCCATGAAGAAAGGACGTGTGAGCGGAAGCAGAGCGCCGACGGCGACAACGGTCAGGACCAGGCCGACGGCAGCAAGCGCGTACTTCGAACCTCGCCGCAGGTCACGAGGGGACAGCCCCAATTCCGCCCAACCCATTCCCCGGCGCTTGGTGAGCGCCAACAGGACGAGAGCAGAGATGGGTACCGTCGCGATGCTTGCCCAGGCGGTGGTGAAATGCGCGATCAGATTGGTTCCCACCAGCACCACGATCACAACAGCGATATCCACGTATGCATGCATCCGCGGAAAACGAGGAGCGGTCGCTTCGATCTCCACTGGAGCGATCTCCACTGGGCCGCCGCTCGTTAGCTGAAAGTTCACTTTTTCCAGTGTACTGACGCACGAGAACTGCCCGCCACTGTTTGCGAACACGCTCACAGTGACGGGCAGGTCCCGAAACACCTCTGATCAGGCGCCGAGCGTGCTCGCAAACTTCGGAACGGCGTTGTCGATTGCGTAGGTCAACCCCGGTACCGAGCCACTCGAGAACGCATTGACGAGTGCCGGGTCATCGAGGATCAACAGATGTCCCTCCTGGGCCGACGGGATTGCGCGCAGCAGCGGATCGTTCGCAAACGCACTGCTGTCGAGGAAGATCGGAAACAGAACCGTGAGATCCGCGTCGAACAAGTTCAGGTTCTCGTTGGCGACCGGGATGTAGAAGTTTCCGGTGGCTTTTTCGGTGATCGCCGTCGGGATCGTGAAGCCGAGGCGCGTCATGAAGTCTGCGCGTGCGTCGCCGGGTACGTACGCGCCGTAACCATCGGAACTGTAGGCGCCGACGGCCGCTGTCTTACCCGCAAAGCTCGGATTGGCGGCAATTGCAGCGTCGAACTTGGCGTCGAGGCCGGACAGTAGCGCCTTTCCTTCTGCTTCCTTGCCGAGAGCCTTCGCGACGAGTTCGGTCTGCTGCTCGACCGTCGTCCCGTACGCAGTGGCCAGACCCGGGGGCGGCCCGACCGTCGGCGCGATGGCGCTGAGCTTGTCGTAGGTGGCCTGCGTGTTGTCGCTTCTCGTCCACAAAATCAGGTCCGGGTCGAGAGCAATGACGTCCTCGATGCTCAGGTCCATGGTTCCGAGGATCTTCGGGTCTGTGGTGAACTCGTCCGCAATCCAGGGTCCGACGCCCTTGCCACCGAACGCCATCCAGTCCGCGACACCGACCGGCTGTGTTCCGAGGGCAAGTGCCGTCTCGGCGTCCGACCAACCGAGCGCGACGACGCGCTGCGGGTTGGCCGGGACCTCGACGTCACCGAACATGGTCGAGACGGTTGCTCCCGCCTCCGCGGGTGCGTCAGCGCTGTCACTGCTGCAGCCGGCAAGCCCGGCGACGGCGAGCGAGGCCGCCAAGGCCGTGACTGCAATCTTCATTCGAGAGACTTTGATTCGCATGGTTACCAGCACTCCTCCAACGCTCCAGCGAGAATTAGGGAAGGCTAGCATCAGCTAACGAAGACTGTCGCCCATCGGCCAGATCGTGTTCAGGACGCGTCTGCGGCCCGTTCGAGCTCCGCGATATCGATCTTCTTCATCTTCATCATCGCGTCCGTGGCGCGTTGTGCCTTGGCCCGATCCGGATCCTTCATCAGTTCGAGAAGACGATTCGGGACTACCTGCCAGGACAATCCGAACTTGTCCTTGGCCCATCCACACGGGCCCTCTTCCCCACCTTCGGTCAGCCTGGACCAGTAGTGATCGACCTCAGCCTGATCGACGCACGGAATCTCGAACGACACTGCTTCCGAGAACGTGAACATCGGTCCGCCGTTCAATCCGGTGAATCGCTGACCACCGAGCGCGAAGCTGACGGTCATCACCGATCCCGCCGGCATTCCGGAAGGCGATCCCTCGACGTATCTTTCGATTCCCAGGATCTGCCCGGAACCGAACACCGAGATGTAGAAGTTCGCTGCTTCTTCTGCTTGGTTGTCGAACCACAAACAGGGAGTGATGGAAGGCATGTTCTGTCCTTGTCGATGAGGTTACGAATCAGGTGTACAGGGTTATAGACCCGGCCCGAAGCGGAAACTCATCGCAAGGAATTACTCAAGCCGACAACGCAGAGTCGAGCATCGGCCAGGAGCGAACGAGTTCGTCGCGCCAGTACGGCCAACCGTGCGTCCCCACCGGTTGAGCGCTGCGGGTGACATCGACTCCGCGATCGCGCAACACCTGCGTGATCTGGTCGGTGCACAGGTTCGATCCCAGTTCCATGACCCCGCCAACGACCAGTACCCGGCCCAGGGCAGGAGTATCGAGAGTTTCGTGCGGGCCTGGTAGTCCCGATCCCGAGGCGAGATACACCTTGGTGCCGCGCAGCTTGTCGGCATTGGCGAAAATGTCGTGCTCTTGCCAAGCCTCACTGCCGGCCGGACCCCACATCTGCTCCGAACGGGCATTTCCGTTGATGACCACAAGATCGGTCAACGCCTTGCCGAATCCTCCGACGGTTGTGTAGCAGCCGCTGTAGCCCGCGACCGCGTCGTACAACCCGGCCGAGCGTTGGGCCAGGATCAGCGCGGCCTCTGCACCCATCGAGATCCCGCCGATTGCGTTGTGCCCGTTGGTTGCGAACCTCGTGTCGATCAGTGAGGGAAGCTCTTTCGTCAGGAACGTCTCCCATTTCAGACGACCGAATTTCGGGTGGTCTTCCTGCCAATCGGTGTACATGGTGCCGGTTCCACCGATGGGGAGTACGACGTTCACGTTCTTGTCGGCAAAGAACGGGACGATATCGCCGTTAGCCGGAGCCAGCCAGTTGTTCTCTTCGATCTGCCCGGAATTGCCGTCCAGGAGATACAGCGTCCCGCGCGGTTCCGAGCGGTCGGCAGGAAGCAGCACTTTCACCTGCATGGTGCGCCCCATGGCGGGACTCGCGACGTCGAGAAGAACCAAGCGCGAAGACAGTTCGGTGACACTCGTTATCTTCGGGGTCTCGTCGGCGAGCGCGGTCGAGGGCAACGCAAGTAGTGAAATCAAGGCGAGCGCGCCGACGAGAACGACGCTTCGAAGGCTTGCTCGATGGGGCCTCACACGCCGAGCGACGCGGCGATCATCGGCCACGAGTCGTGTAAGTCGTCTTCCCAGTATCCCCATGAATGCGTTCCTGCCGGCTTGAAGTTGTAGCGAATGTTGTTCATACCCAATGCGTTCGTCTTGTCCGCAAGCTGGGTGGTGCAGTAGTGAGTTGCCGCCTCGATTCCGCCACCGAGTACAAGCTGCAACGCCAAATCTGTGACGTCGTTGTCGATCCGTGGATCGGCAAGCGTGTCGTACGGACCCGGAATCCCGGTTGCGGTAGTGATGTACATCGGGATTCGAGGTAGCTTGTCCGCGTTGACAACCGGATCGTGAGCCGGCCAACCCGGGCCATCGTACGGACCCCACATGTTCTCCGCGTTGCCACCACCCACTGCGACCACGAGTTTCACGAAGTCCTGACCGATGCCTGGACTCGTCATCGCACACCCGCTGAAGGACCCGACACTGTTGTACAGCGCGGGCGCCGCCATAGCCAGATCCAGTACCGACGTGCCTGCAATCGACAAGCCGGCAAGTGCGTTCTCGCCGGTCGTCCCGAACGTCGAATCAATGACTGGCGGTAGTTCTTCCGTCAGGAACGTGGTCCACATGTTGACCCCGTTGTTGTTGCCGGATTTCGCGAGGCCGGGGTCCGGCCGCTCCCAATCGGTGTAGTAGCTGAATGCTCCACCGAGAGGGGTGACCACGTTGACGTGCTTGTCCGCGAAGAACTTCGGTGCATCGGTCCGCACCGACCACGTCGCGTCGTCTTTTCCTCCGTCCACTCCATTGAGTAGGTAGAGCGTCGGAGCGGGCGTGGAGGTATCAGCCGGCCGCAAGACCTGCAACGGAATGTCGCGCCCCATCGACGGTGAGTACACCGAGATGTCGACCAGCCTGCTGTCCACCGACTGAGCGTGACCCGGTGCCGTGAGGAGCTGGAGCCCACATACTGCCGTGGCCAACGCCACGAAGACGCGGAAAACCGTTCGCAAAGCACGAGTCTCGATCATCCGGGTCACTCTCTTCGGCAGCGGAACCTTTCGAACGGTACCGGCTGAAAGAGGCAAACCCGACGTGATCGGAAAAACTCGATCCGGTCGACACGGAAAGGCTCACGCACCGAGTGCGTGAGCCTTTCTCGTCAGACGACGCTTACTTGGGCGTAACCGTGCCGCCACTGAGCTCGGTCAGCGAATTGAAGAATGCGGTGCCGACGTTGTTGACAGCCGTGATGACGTTCCCCACGATTTCGAAGGATCCCATGAAAACTCCTACAGTTGTTTAGGTCTCGGTCACCCGAGCGGAAGTTGTGTGGTCGAACGATCCGATTCCAGCGAGCAGGATCAGAGGAGGGGCTTGAGGCTGCCCGTGTTCGTCTGAACCGAACCGATGAAGGTTTCGAACAACTGGTCGCCGGCACCGACCGAGCCGAGGCCCTTGAGTGCAAGTTCGACGATCGACATCAGTGAACCCATGTGAATCTCCTAGAGAAGTCAGAGGTCAGCTACCCAAAGCACCCGACAGTGCTGTGACAGCTGCGTCACATCTGTAATGTATCCGTGACGTGGGTAACAGTAATCATACGAACGACCAGTTGGCAAAGGATTCCGACAATGGGGTCATTATTTCGACTAATAAGGTCTGCTACTGAAAAAATTCCGGACAATCGGTCGAATTTCACCAATTCTGTCGTCGCATTGATCAACTGTCCCAAATCCTGCGGTTACCCACCAGTAAACTGAAATCATGTCTAGCGCAACCTCACTCACGCAGGTAGATAATTTCCGGTGGCACCGCCATCAACTCGACCGAGCGGCTGCCGGTGACGCCGATCACAGCGATTGCAGCATTCTCGATCTCGGGATTCAGAACACCGGACCTGACGGAGCCGCCTGGGCCCTACGGATCCGCGGCGTCCGCGGCGACGTCACTGAGTTCGCTCTCGCCTGGACGTTGCGCGGCGCTCCCCACTATTACCGTCGGGGCGACCTGCCTGCCATCGCCGTCGCCACGTCGCCGTTCAGCGAGGCTGATGCAGCCAAGCGAATTTACGACGCGAATCGGCCCCTGAAGGCCGCTGGCATCCCGACGCTGAGTGCCCTGCAAACAGTTGCTACTGCGATGCGGGACATCGTCTCGAAACCAACCGTCAAGGGCGAGATGTCCGCGCAATTGACCACGCGGGTCACCGAGCCCTTTCTGAGATTCTGCCGCCCGTGCAACGCCACTCATCTGTACGAGATGCCGTTCCGGCTCGCGGCACTTCAGGCAGGCCTCGAGCTACAGCCGGGCACATCTCCCCCAGTGCTCGAACGCATTCCGGGTTGGCGCCGACGCCCGTACACAGCCTCAGGTTCAGACGCCGATCCCCGCTTCGACGTGATTCGCGGGTATCTGCGCTTCTACGGCCCCGCCACTCCTGCTCACGTCGCGTCGTTTCTCGATGCCCCGGTCAAGGACGTCAAAGCCCACTGGCCCGTCGATGCCGAGGAGATCGAGGTGAACGGCGAGAAGCGGTGGATTCTCGAACAAGACCGCGAAGACTTGCTCGGCTCCCCCTCCGATTCGAGTACGCGTTTGCTCGGGCCTTTCGATCCGTATGTACAGCTCAAGGATCGGGAGACCCTGGTGCCCGATCCGGCCGCCCAGAAGACGGTGTGGCCGACCCTCGGGCGACCGGGCACGGTGGTGGTCGGCGGCACGATCACCGGACTGTGGCGACCGCGGGCGTCCGGAAAGAAGCTGAAGGTCGCGATCACCCCGTGGGGAACGTGGTCACGATCGGCCCGTGCAGCAGTGGCCGAGCAGGCCGAAATACTTGCCGAATTTCGCGGCGCCGAGCTCTCCGAACTGGTCGAAGTATCTTGATCGAGCCAGTGGCATCCGGATAATTCCAGCTCACACCCGCCCCGATTCGGAGAAGGAAACCCCCAACGATAACCTGAATGCGACCTTCGCACGCACCCTTGTTCAGGAGAGATGATGGCCGACTTCCTCTATGAGGACCTGTTGCCGATCGGTGATGACACCACCGAGTACCGATTGCTCACCACCGAAGGGGTGTCGACAGTCGAGGGACCGGACGGCCGCACCTTCCTTCAGGTCGAGCCGGAAGCGATGCGCTTGCTGACCGAAACGGCGCTGCACGACATCTCTCATTACCTGCGCACGGATCACCTGACGCAGCTCGCGAGCATCCTCGACGATCCCGAAGCGTCGAACAACGACAAGTTCGTCGCGCTCGACCTGCTCAAGAACGCCAATATCGCCGCTGCCGGCGTTCTGCCGATGTGCCAGGACACCGGAACCGCCATCGTCATGGGCAAGCGTGGACAGCACGTACTCACCCCCGGCGACGACGAGAAGTCCATTGCCCGCGGTGTCTACGACGCATACACGCGTCTGAACCTGCGCTACTCGCAGAACGCCCCCATCACGATGTGGGACGAGAAGAACACTGGCAATAACTTGCCCGCGCAGATCGAGCTGTACGCCGATACTGCTGCCGGACATGAGAACTCGTACAAGTTCCTCTTCATGGCCAAGGGCGGCGGCAGCGCCAACAAGTCCTACCTGTACCAGGAAACCAAAGCGATCCTGAACCCCGACTCGATGATGCAGTTCCTCGAGGCAAAGATCCGCTCGCTCGGTACCGCTGCCTGCCCGCCGTACCACCTTGCAATCGTCGTCGGCGGCACGTCGGCCGAGTTCGCGATGAAGACAGCCAAGTACGCGTCCGCGCACTACCTCGACGAGCTCCCCACCGAAGGCGCCATTACGGGCCGCGGCTTCCGCGATCACGAACTCGAGAAGAAGGTCTTCGAGCTCACGCAGAAGATCGGCATCGGCGCACAGTTCGGCGGTAAGTACTTCTGCCACGACGTCCGCGTCGTTCGACTCCCCCGCCACGGCGCTTCATTGCCCGTCGCCATTGCGGTGTCGTGCTCGGCCGATCGACAGGCGAAGGCCAAAATCACGCCGGAGGGCGTGTTCCTGGAACAGCTCGAATTCAACCCGGGCCGTTTCCTGCCCGAGGTCACGGACGCTCAGCTCGACGAAGAGACCGATGGCATTTCGGGTACCGGCAAGGGTGCTGCGGTCAAGATCGACCTCACCAAGCCGATGGCCGAGATCCTCGCCGAGCTTTCCAAGCACCCGGTGAAGACTCGTCTGTCGCTCACCGGTCCGCTCGTCGTGGCACGCGACATCGCGCACGCCAAGATCAAAGAGCGTCTCGACGCAGGTGAAGAGATGCCGCAGTACCTCAAGGATCACCCGGTGTACTACGCCGGCCCAGCCAAGACGCCCGACGGTATGGCGTCCGGTTCGTTCGGCCCGACCACGGCCGGCCGTATGGACTCGTACGTCGAGCAGTTCCAGGCCGCCGGTGGCTCGATGATCATGCTGGCCAAGGGAAACCGTTCCAAGCAGGTTACCGACGCCTGCAACACCCACGGAGGTTTCTACCTCGGATCGATCGGTGGACCGGCGGCTCGTCTGGCACTCGACTGCATCAAGAAGGTCGACATCCTCGAGTACGCCGAACTGGGTATGGAAGCCGTCTGGAAGATCGACGTCGAGGACTTCCCCGCGTTCATCGTCGTCGACGACAAGGGCAACGACTTCTTCGCCCATACCGGTGAAGTGACCCTGACGATCGGTAAGCGTCCGGGCCTGTAGACGCGTCAACAGCAAAGAGCCCCGGCGAGTTTCGATCGCCGGGGCTCGTTTGTGTCTTTGTCAGGTCCAGAGCGCGGCCACGAATACGGTTACGATCGACAACCCGCCGACGACGTGCACCAGATTCGGATTGGGTTGCCCCTTCTTCTGCTTCGCACGGGTGATCTCGGCAAGCGCCACGATGACCAGCGAAAGCACCAGCTTCACAGCGATCTTCGCGTGAATGTAATTCTTGTCCAGGGCGCCTTCGCCCAACCCGACGATGATCAGGCCGGACACGAACTGCATCCTGGCACCCCACACCATGACCTCGGTGACCGAAGGAGCCTTGAGGACGGTGAAGTAGCTACCGACCAGGGCAGCCATACCGAATAGGTGAATCACTACAAAGACGTTGTATAGAACAGACATACAAGCACTTTAACTTGTACCTTGTTCTGGCCGAACGGAACTGCGGCTTCTCTCAGAGAAGTCCGGCTTCGGATGCGGCGGAACGATATTTCGCTGCCAAGGTGTCCACCGTCTCGTGTGCGTTGAGGCCACTGGGATTGGGCACGATCCACAGTTTTGCCCCCTCGAAATCACGGTCTTGGCGCCCGGCCTTCGCCTTCTTGTCACCGAAAGCTGTTCGATAGGCGGTGATCCCGGCGAAGGCAACTACTTTCGGTTTTGTCGCACGCACGACCGCCCGCACCCGCACTCCCCCGGCGGCAAGCTCCTCCGCCGTCAACTCGTCGGCTCTGGCCGTCGCGCGAACGGCGAGATTGGTGATACCGACGCCGCGATCGATCAGGTGCTGCGTATCGGCGTCCGACATACCCGCGGAGGGATCGATCGCACGCTCGATGATGCCTGCCCGCAGCAGTGCCGGATAGAACCGATTACCCGGCCTGGCGAAATGCGCGCCGGTCGCCGCCGTCCACAGTCCCGGATTGATACCGACGAACAACAGCCGACAATTCGACCCGATCAGATCCTCGATCTCGGCGTCTCGGAACGATTCCAGTTCGGCGCGCGTGAATCCCATGCTGCCAGTACATCAGGCCGTCACGACAGCGCTTCGCGTACCTCGTCGATCGCGTCGTGCATCATCTGCTCGTACACGTCGATGTCCGCGATCGAGGCCGGACTGCTGGTGATGCTGATCGTCACCGTGTCCCCGATCCCGTGTACGCCGTGGGTCAACGACATGACCGGTGACAAACTCGGGAAGCCGGCTGTGAACCGAACAACGCCGCCTCCGAGCACCAGATCCGCGTCACCGCGCGCGACACTCGACACCACGGTGTTGCCGGTGACCTCGTCGGGCACCGCCGTGAAATCGTATTGCTGCACGCCCCAACGGACCAGCGGGCCGGGAACCGCGTTCAGCGCGAGATCCGACGCTGCGCTCGACGGATGGGATGCCCGTGCGCGACGCTCGTCCATCGACGCCTTGATCCGTTGGGCTCGCTCACGAAGATCATCGATATCCGGGAACAGTCCGACACCTGCATTGCGGAAGTGGTTGCGCGCTGTGGGTGTACCCACCTTGGCGATGGTCACCTCAGCTCCCAGTTCCGGCGGTACCGAGCCGTCTCGCTGGGTGAGGTAATTCGCCATCGCTACCGAGATGGCTGTCATCGCTCCGACTGTGACGGATACGCCGTCGCCACGGAAATCTGCGCTGTCCCGCACGACCATGCGCACCAGTCGGTGAGGTCCAGGCGGGATGTTGGAGCGCACCTTGGGACGGCTCGCCGCCTGCGGCGCAACAACTCCCGATTCGGTGTCCAACTGCAGCTGTAACTGCGCTCGGTGCCCAGCCCGTCCGTCGCGGAACAGCGAAACGAGCTGACCCGGCAGGCGCAAGGCGGCGCGGCCCAGAATCTCGGCTGATCCGCTACGCCGCACGTCCGTCTTCTGCTTTGCGGGCGGTTGCGGCGAGAACAGCTGGCGAGCAATCGCCGACGCGCGTTTGCCGTCCGCCAGAGAATGCGCGACCTGCAGAACTGCGATCAGCGCCGGGCCGCTACAACGCGGCGCGCCGGTGACGCCGTGGAACAGGTGAAGCGTCCACGGGGACTCACGCGGGTCGACGTGGTTTTCGAGAAGCTTTTCGATTCCGTGAATACACGATGGCCACGAGTCATCCGGCAGCTCATGCACTCTCACCAACGAGGCATCGACCGGCATGGGATCCCAGAGCGGATAGTCGAGATGCCACGGTGATTCACGAATCCGAACATTGAGATCCGGAATGAGCGACGCTCGTTCCACCACCGAGCGTCGTACCTCGTCGATCGACTGGCTCTGCCCGTCGAAACAGTAGAGCAGTAGTTGATCGTTGGGGATCTTCTCCGAAATCCAGAAGGTTTGGGCATCGGTGGGCGTCATCCGTAACACCGGGAGACGGTACCACCGGCTCGTCAGCCCTTTTCGGCAGCAGCTTTCAGCTGGGACAGGCCCTTCTCGAAATCCTTTCCGACGAGCTTGTCCATGCTGAAGATGAAACCGAAGATCTTGAAGAACAGATTCTTCTTTCCAGTCATCTTCCACGTCACCTGAACTTCACCGGCATTGGGAGAGGCTCCGGCATTCGGAGAGATGAGAAAGGTGGTGACGTTCTGTGCCTTGAACGGCTTGAGGAAGACCAGGTCCAAAACTACGCGTTCGTCTGGGACGGATTCGGTGATCACCATCGAACCGGAACCTGCCTTCTTGTTGCCGGCCCAGGCGTACGAAGCCCCGACGCCCGCGTCAGGACCCGCGTACGTGCGCTGCATTGCCGGGTCGAGACCTTCCCAGGGCGACCACTGCGTCCACTGGTGGAAATCGTTGATCAACGCGAAGACGACCGATGCTTCTGCCTTGACGATCGTCGTACGTTCTACCAGGAATTCGTCGGAATTCTGCGAAGCCATCGTCGATCTCCAATTCTCGGGCGTGACAAGTGTTCGGAATTATCCACGGTCGACGAGATCGGGGCGAGTCGACACTCAGTCGCGCAGACACAGGCAGAAGTGGTGACCGACCGGGTCGCGGTAGACGCGGAAAGTCTGATGCTCCGGGATGCCGGTCACCCGCTGCGCACCCAGGCTGATCACCCAAGCCTCCGCGGGGTCGAGAGAATCGACGAGCAGATCCAGATGGATTCCGACGCCGGATGTCGGCCAGTCGACCGGAACAAAATCCGGAGCAAGCTGAAACGCGAGCCGCTCGCCGGCGGGTCCTTCGATCACGTGCCAATCATCTTCGTCCCGAACGCTTTTCCAGTCGAGGACCTGGACGTAGAAGTTGGCCAATGCAGCCGGATCCGGGCAGTCCAGGACTGAGTAGTCCATACCGATGTTCGGACGCGTCACTGAGCCTTCTTCTCCTGAACTTTCTTACGCACGAACAACAACGGAAGCACCAGCGTCGCAAGTGCTGTTACCAGCCACACGACGACTGTTCCCAGAATCCACGTCGAGACACCGGAGATCGACAGATTGGAGAAAAGCGACGCCACCAACAGAGCGACAAACGTCGACACCAATCCGATTCCGCCGAGAAATGCTGGTGCGTGGCGCTTTGCCACTGTCGCGATGAACGGCGCCAGGACCGACTGCGCTATCGCAAAGATCACGACCGCAACGATGAATCCGGATGTGGGCGCCGAGAAGCCCGAAAGAATCAACGACGCAACAAGAAGCCCGACAGCGGCAGAACCCAGGAAGATCGCGGCGCGAATCAGGAAGCTGATCATTTGTTGATCCTATATGTCGGATATCGAGCAGAACAGATATTCACAATCCCAGAGATTCCTGCACCTCTCGCAATGTACGGGCAGAAGATCGGAGCCCCGAAGCCTCTTTTTCTGAGAGCGGTACCTCGAGGACTCGACCGGCACCCGCACGACCGACCATCGTGGGAAGGGACAGGCAAACGCGATCGAGTCCGTGGACACCGGTCTGCAAGGTCGATACCGGAAGAACCCGTTGTTCGTCCCGCAACACGACTTCCGCGATGAATGCGCTCGACAATCCGATGGCGAGGTTGGTCGCACCCTTTCCTTCGATGATCTCGTAGGCACTCTCGACCACAGACTTCGCGACACTCGCGCGTAAGTCGGGGCCGAGGACGCCGCCCGACGGTCCCACGAACGAGGTTGCCGGCACTCCGCCGATGGTTGCGCTCGACCAGAGCGGAATCTCGGAGTCCCCGTGCTCGCCGACGATGAAGGCATGGACGTTCTCGACCGCGACTCCGAGTTCGGTGGCCAGCAGGAATCGCAATCGGGCCGTGTCGAGCACCGTCCCCGATCCGAAAATTCGGCTGCGGTACGACGGTCCCGCAGCCTGGATCGCTGCGTAGGTCGCCACGTCGACCGGGTTGGTGACGAAGAGTAGAACCGCGTCCGGTGACACCGCCAATAGTTGTTCGGTCAGAGTCTGTGCAATCTTGACGTTCACCGCGGCAAGTTCGAGCCGCGACTGGCCGGGATGCTGTTTTGCGCCCGCGGTGACGACGACCAAGTCGGATCCCGCGGTGACCGAGATGTCATCACCTCCCTCGACGGTGCACGGCGGTGTGAACTGGGTTCCGTGGTTGAGATCGAGAACTTCGGCGCGGACCTTTGCACTGTTGGTGTCGTAGAGGGCGAGCGCGTCGGCTGATCCGCGTATCAAGCACGCGTACGCAATCGCAGTGCCGACGCTTCCCGCACCGACAACGGACACTTTTCGCCTGGATGAACGATTCGGCGTCGTCATGGGTAAATGGTGCTCGCTCGATAACGATTTCGCAGCACAACGGATTGCCAGCCTCTTCTCAGGGTTTGGATGCCGGCCTCTCAGAATCGACGTGGATCATCGCTGGCATGGCTGAGGTAACCGTTCTTGCAGTTGGCGGCACCGGCGAATCCCACGTCGGCGACCACGGCGCGCGTGTGCGCGGACTCCTCAGTGCCGTCACCGACGAACTCGACAGTCGATTCGATTCTCGCTGGGTCGCCTATCCCGCGTCGTATGGCCCGGTCGCCGACGGCGGCCTGAGCTTTCGGCACAGCACCGCGATGGGTGTGAAGGCCCTCTCGACCGCAATCGCAGAGACAGACGGCCCAGTCATGCTGATCGGATACTCACAGGGATGCACCGTGATCCGCGCGGCACTCCCGACATCGACTTCTCCGACGACTTCTCCGACGCTGAACGGCGCCAACATCATCGGAGTCGGACTGATCTCCGATCCACAACAACCGACCGGCGTCATCGAAGGTTGCGAGGGACACGGAGTTGCCGGCGACGGACCCCAAGTCCAGCCGTGGATTCCGGTCAAGTGGATCGGGCACCCACAGGACATGATCTGTAATGCCAGCGACGACAGCTACATTCGCGACATCGCAGACTTGACGCGCTGGATGTCCTTCTCCCAGGCACGCGTGTGGGCACAAAAAGTTTGGGAACTACTTCGTAGCAATGCTTTCCAGAATGCGCAGAAGACTCGTTTCAGTCCGAAACAGTGGCGCACCGATCTACGACGCATTCGCACCGCGTTCCTCGAAGTCCTCGGCTATCTGCCGACGCGGTTGAACCTGAACCGCTTTCAGCTGGAGAACCCTCGCGGCGGTAGACACATCAGCTACGCGATCGAACCTCTCGACGAGAGCGGACTGACCGGGTGCGAGCTTCTGGCGTCGTGGATGAAGGTCCAGGCAAACGGCGTCGAGCAGCGCGTTCACGCAGCCTGACTTTTACCGTTAGTTTACCTAACGAACCCCGGCGAGCCATTCGACGCCCTTACGTTCCTTTCATGCAACTGAGCAGAATATTGTCGTGTGCCGCCGTGACCGTCGCACTCCCCCTCACCGCCCTGGCGACCCCGGCCGGCGCATCGCCAACCGGCAGTCTCGACTGGTCCGGTTCGTTCGGTAGTTCAGCACCCCAACCGGTTTCGACGTTCGACGTCCAAGCCCACCGCGGCGGGCTCGGCCTGTACACGGAGAGCAGCCTGGCCGCGTTCTCCAATGCTCTCGAAATGGGCGTCAGCACACTGGAACTCGATACCCAGATCACCGAAGACGGGATCGCTGTCGTCACGCACGATCGTAAGATCTCGAACAAGAAATGCCTCGACACCAAGCCCGCCACTACCGGCGACCCGGAGTTCCCGTACGTCGGCAAATTCGTCAACACGCTGAGCCTGCAACAGATCAAGACCATGGACTGTGGCACGCTCCCCCTTGCCGGATACCCTGAGCAGCAAAATGTTCCGGGAGCGAATATGCAGACACTCGAAGAAGTGCTCGCTCTGGTGAAGTCGTACAACGCACCCGGAATCAAGCTCAACATCGAGACCAAGGTGGAAGCGGGAGCGCCCCACGAGACCGCCCCGCGTGAGCAGTTCGTCTCTGTAGTCCTCGATACGATCCGGGCAGCCGGATTGTTGGACAGCGTCACCATTCAGAGCTTCGACTGGGGCTCGCTCATGCTCACCCGTCAACTCGCGCCGAGTGTGCCCGTGGTCGCGCTCACCAACGGTGACTTTCTCCAGGTAGGCAAGGACGGAGCGTCACCGTGGCTCGGCGGTCTGGACATCGATGATTTCGGTGGCGACGGCATCTCGGCGGTGGCAACCTTCGGCGCCTCCGCCTACTCCCCTGTCCAAGGAACTCCCCAGGGTGGAAAGGTCGGCGACCCCGGCTTCGCCTTGTACCCGACAGCCGACATGATCGCGAGCGCACATGCGCGTGGCATGAAGGTCATCCCGTGGACCGTCGATGATCCCGCCACCATGCACGCCCTCATAGACCTGGGTGTCGACGGAATCATCACCGATTACCCTGACCGTCTCCGCGCCGTCCTGTCCGAGCGCGGTATGCCGCTACCAGCGCCTGCGGTCAAGAAGTAACCTCCACCGCACACCGAAGCAGGTACCTGAACAGGTACTTCGGCCGATGTCCGCGGGGTGTCGCCGGACGCATCCTGGACAGGTACTTGCTCGGGCGATCGGAGGTGAATTCTGATGATGTCTTTGAAGGATCAGTTGGACAACTGCGAATACCTACTTGCCGACGCGGAAATGGCGGGTGACTGGAATGCTGTTCGGCGATTCAGGGAATACCGGCTGAGGCTCGTTCGACAACTGTGCAGGCAAAGGGCTGCCGGTCTCTGCGCCTAGAGTCCTCACGTCAGCCGTATCTGAACTGAGTCCCTCTGGGCGGTTACGATCCGCCGTCGCCCGAGTCACAGTCGGGTGCTCTCACCAATTGAGCTACAGAAGGTATGGACCGCAGTGCTTTTCGACTGCGACCTTTCTCTGCCGAACCATACGGGCCCACATCTCGCCTGCGCTACTGATTTTCGACTCGACGATCTCTGGTGATCACCGCTCCGAGTTGGTCCCCACGTCCCCGCGGGGACGTCTCCGGCCAGGCCGCACCGAATCACCGCTGACCAGCAGTCGATGGGATGATTACCTGTGTGTCCATGTCCCCACCGCTGCCCGTCAAGAACGGGGTTGGCCCGACGCGTCTACGCATCCCGCTCTCTGGGCCATGGACGACGATCGCCGAGTACGTCGTAGCCAAGTTCGACCATCTGGACGCCGAAAACCTGTATCGGCGGTTCGACGACGGCGAGTTCGTGGGTATCGACGGCCACCCGATCTGCCGGAGCACCGAGCTCAGCGCGCACCGGTTCGTCTGGTACTACCGCGAGTTACCGGCGGAGGACCCGGTGCCGTTCCGCGAGGAGATCCTGCACCTCGACGACGATCTCGTCGTCATCGACAAGCCCCATTTTCTCCCGACCACCCCCAGCGGGCGCTACCTCCGCGAGTCGGCGCTCGTCCGACTGCGGGTCCGGCTCGACAACCCAGATCTGACCCCGATCCATAGACTCGACCGCGGCACCGCAGGGGTGGTGATGTTCTCGGCCCGCCCCGCGACGCGCGGCGCGTACCAGTCACTGTTCGAGAAGCGGCAGGTCACGAAGGTCTACGAGGCGGTGTCGGCGCGACCGTCCCGGTGGGGCCAGGATGCGCCAGCGCTCGACGTCCCTCTCGTTTACCGCAACCACATCGAAGCTCGACGCGGCGAGTTGCGGGTCGTCGTCGACGACAGCCGTGAACCCAACTCCGAGACCATGATCGAGGCGCGAGGGATGGGCGTGAGCGCCTCCGGACGTACTGTGCTGCACACGGTTCTACGTCCGCAGTCCGGACGGATGCACCAGTTACGGGTGCATCTGGCAGCTCTCGGCGCCGGGATCCTGGGCGACCGGCGATACCCCGACCTGCTTCCCGACGCCCCGGACGATCATTCCCTCCCACTCCAATTGCTCGCGAGGGAACTCGAATTCACCGACCCGTTGACTGGGAGAGCGCGGCGGTTTGTGACACGTCGGACGCTCAGCGAGTTACCCGTGGGGTGAGGACCAGAAGCCGGATTTAGACGTTGAAGCGGAACTCCACCACATCGCCGTCGGCCATGACGTATTCCTTGCCCTCCATGCGGACCTTGCCTGCAGCCTTGGCTGCGGCCATGGAACCGGCCTCGACGAGGTCATCGAAGGACACGATTTCAGCCTTGATGAAGCCGCGCTCGAAGTCGGTGTGAATGACGCCGGCAGCCTGGGGCGCGGTGTCACCCTTGTGGATGGTCCAGGCGCGAGCTTCCTTCGGACCAGCCGTTAGGTAGGTCTGCAGTCCGAGGGTGTGGAAGCCGGTGCGCGCGAGAGCGTGCAGGCCCGGCTCGGTCTGACCGATCGAGTCGAGCATTTCCTGGCGGTCTTCCTCGTCGAGCTCGAGGAGTTCCTGCTCGACCTTCGCGTCGAGGAACACAGCGTCGGCCGGTGCGACGGATGCGCGCAATTCCGCAACCTTCGCTGCGTCGGTGAGCACAGACTCGTCGGCGTTGAAGACGTACAGGAAGGGCTTGGTGGTGAGCAGGCTCAGTTCACGCAGCAGCGAGAAGTCGAGCTTGTCCTTGACGCTGAACAGCGTCGTGCCCTCGTTGAGGAAGGCCTGAGCCTTGAGTGCCTCGTCGTGGGCCGGCTTGAGCTCCTTGTTCTTGCGAGCTTCCTTGTCCAGACGCGGGAGCGCCTTCTCCAAGGTCTGCATGTCGGCGATCACGAGCTCGGTCTCGATGACTTCGATATCGGAGGCCGGGTCGACCTTGCCGTCGACGTGGATGACGTCGTCGTCGGCGAAGACGCGAACTACCTGGCAGATGGCGTCCGCTTCACGGATGTTGGCCAGGAACTTGTTGCCAAGGCCTGCGCCCTCGGACGCGCCCTTCACGATTCCCGCGATGTCGACGAACGACACGGTCGCGGGGAGGATGCGCTCGGAGCCGAAGATCTCGGCGAGCTTCTGCAGCCGCGGATCGGGCAGCTCGACCAGGCCGACGTTGGGTTCGATGGTCGCGAACGGGTAGTTCGCTGCCAACACGTCGTTGTTGGTCAGTGCATTGAAAAGGGTGGACTTGCCGACGTTGGGCAGTCCGACGATTCCGAGGGTAAGGCTCACGGTCTGTGGATTCTACGGCCTCGCAGCGACGTGACGGGTACTCGCCCCACCGTCACGTCGCGGCAGGTGATCAGTTGTAGGTATACGAATCGACGGACGACACGATCGCAACCAGGAAGATGACGTAGAACGCGATGAACAGCACCCAGCAGATGACGGCTATGAGGAGCGAGATCTGCCCGAGCTTCTTCACGCGCTCGGACGCGTACTGCGCGCCCTGGTGATCGCCCATCGCCCACTTCGGGTAGATGTCGTGGAGATGGTTGAACGCGGCGAACGCGATAGGCCAGAAGAAGATGATCGACGCGACGGCCCATCCCGCGTTGGACTTCGGCGGACCGTACTGAGGCGCCGCGTACGTGGGTGCGGCGCTGTACTGCTGGGTCGCGCTGTACTGCTGACCGGTCGGATACTGCTGTCCGGCTGAGTACTGTGGGTCGGTCGGGTACTGCTGGCCCGTCGGATACTCCTGGCCTGCTGAATATTGCTGACCGGCTGAATACTGCTGGCCCGCCGGATACTGCTGCTCCTTCGGATCCTGCGGGTCGGTCGGATATTGCGGTTCGGTCATCATTCCCCCAAAGAGTCGGATTCGGTTCTCTATCGCAGAACCTAGTGGAGACTTACCGCTGCCGTGTCACAGTGGGCGCCTACGCTCTCGAGGTGACTCGGATGCTGATCGTGCTCTTGATATGGATAGTGGGTCTCGGCACCGCCGCGCTCGCAATTGTCGCCTCGCCCGGATGGTGGGTGATCGCTGTCGTCACTCTCGCGCTGGCGGCGATGGGCACCTGCGACCTCACTCAGAAGTCCCACAGCATCCTCCGTAACTATCCGGTCCTGGGGCACGCGCGATTCCTCCTCGAGAAGATTCGACCGGAGATCCAGCAGTACTTCGTCGAATCATCCACCGATGGAATGCCATTCGATCGCGAAACGCGAGATCTGGTTTACGAGCGTGCAAAGGGAACACTGGCGGAAGAGCCCTTCGGGACCGAGCGCGACGTCAATGCGATCGGCTACGAGTTCATGACGCATTCGATTCGCGCACGGACCGCCCCCGACACCGTTCCGCGAGTTCGCCTCGGCGGACGCGATTGCACGAAGCCGTACGACATCGCTCTCTTGAACGTCTCCGCGATGAGCTTTGGGTCGTTGTCCGCCAACGCAATCGAGGCCCTCAACGCCGGCGCCGCCAAAGGCGGCTTCGCCCACGACACCGGCGAAGGCGCGATCAGTCCGTATCACCGCAAACACGGCGGCGATCTGATCTGGGAAATTGCCTCGGGATACTTCGGATGCCGAACCGAGGGCGGCCGATTCGATCCTGACCGGTTTGCCGAGCGTGCCGGCCTCGATCAGGTGAAGGCCATTTCGATCAAGCTCTCGCAAGGTGCGAAACCCGGGTTGGGTGGCGTGCTTCCCGGAGTCAAGGTCTCCCCCGAAATCGCCGAAACCCGCGGGGTACCCGTCGGCCAGACCGTGATTTCGCCACCCGCGCACACCGCGTTCAGCACCCCGGTCGAACTGGTCGATTTCATCGCGACCCTGCGCAAACTGTCGGGCGGCAAGCCGGTCGGGATGAAACTGTGCGTCGGCTCGCGTCGCGAATTCCTCGGAATCTGCAAGGCGATGATCGAACGCGGCATCACGCCGGACTTCATCATCGTCGACGGTTCCGAAGGCGGCACCGGCGCAGGTCCGGTGGAATTCGAGGACCACATGGGCATGCCGTTGACCGAAGGCCTGATGCTCGTGCACAACGCCTTGGTAGGAACCGGTCTGCGCGCTCTCGTGAAAGTCGGCGCTTCCGGAAAGGTGGCGAGCGGTTCCGACATCGTCAAACGCATCATCCAAGGCGCAGACTTCACGATGGCTGCCCGCGCAATGATGTTCGCAGTGGGCTGCATTCAGGCCCAGATGTGCCACACAAACCGCTGCCCGGTCGGCGTTGCCACTCAGGATCCGGCGCGCACCCGCGCACTCGACATCCCCGACAAGAGCGAGCGCGTCTACCGCTTCCAGAAGGCAACTGTCGCCAGCGCACAACAGATGATCGCGTCGATGGGCATCGATTCGTTCGACCAACTGCAACCGGGAATGCTCAACCGCCGCGTCGAGTGTCTCACCACGCGTACCTATGCCGACCTGTTCGACTGGCTGATGCCGGGCGAACTGCTCGACTCCCCGCCGCAGAGCTGGCTCACCGATTGGATCGACGCCGACGCTCACCGATTCTGACGCCGGTCGACTCCCGCGCCACAGATCGCGCGGATTCACCCGTCTGGTCCTACAGTGACAGATGGCCCGCTGTGACGGCGGCCACACTGCACTAGTGGACGGAGTTCGACGATGAGCTTGACGACTGCGCCGGAACCAAATGTCGAGTACCTGAAAACCGATCCTGACCTGCCACCTGTCGGCGTCATCGACAAAACACCCATTTCCACCACTGCGCGCGTCGTCTTCCTCGTTCTCGGACTGGTCGGCGCGGGCTCCTGGTACATGATTGCGATCGTCCGCGGTGAACACATCAGCGCCGTGTGGTTCGTGTTGGCCGCAATCTGTACCTATCTGATCGCCTACCGCTTCTATGCGCGGTTGATCGAACGCAAGATCGTCAAGCCCCGCGACGACGTCGCCACTCCCGCCGAAATCATGGAGAACGGCGCCGACTACATGCCGACCGACCGTCGGGTGCTGTTCGGTCACCACTTCGCGGCAATCGCCGGTGCCGGTCCCCTGGTCGGACCCGTCCTGGCCGCGCAGATGGGATATCTTCCGGGAACGATCTGGATCATCGTCGGCGTGGTGTTCGCCGGGGCGGTGCAGGACTTCATGGTCCTGTGGATCTCGTCGAAGCGCCGCGGGCGCAGCCTCGGTCAGATGGCCCGCGAAGAACTCGGCCTCGTCGGCGGCGTCGCCGCATTGATCGGCGTGTTCGTCATCATGATCATCCTCATCGCGGTGCTCGGACTTGTGGTCGTCAATGCGCTCGCCGAGTCCCCGTGGGGTGTGTTCTCGATCGCGATGACCATCCCCATCGCCCTGTTCATGGGCGTGTACCTGCGGTATCTGCGGCCGGGCAAGGTTTCCGAAGTCTCCCTGATCGGCGTCGTCCTACTCCTCCTGGCCATCGTCTCCGGTGGTTGGGTAGCCGATACCGGTTGGGGCGCAGACTGGTTCACACTCTCGAAGGTCACCATTGCGTGGCTGATGATCGCGTACGGATTCGCCGCTTCGGTGCTGCCGGTCTGGCTGCTCCTGGCACCGCGCGACTACTTGTCGACGTTCATGAAGGTCGGCACCATCGCATTGCTGGCCATCGGAATTCTGGTCGCACGACCCGCGCTGAACATGCCTGCAGTGACGCCGTTCGCCTCCAACGGCGAAGGCCCGGCCTTTGCCGGTTCATTGTTCCCGTTCCTATTCATCACCATTGCCTGTGGCGCACTCTCGGGCTTCCACGCGCTGATCGCGTCCGGCACGACGCCGAAGCTGCTAGAGAAGGAAAGCCAGACCAAGATGATCGGGTACGGCGGCATGCTGACCGAATCGTTTGTCGCGATCATGGCTCTGGTCACCGCCTGCATCCTCGATCAGCACCTGTACTTCGCACTCAACGCTCCCGCGGCGCTGACCGGTGGAACACCGGAAACCGCAGCCGAATACGTCAACAATCTGCCCCTCGGCACCGCCCCCATCACACCGGACGTGCTGACGCAGGCAGCCGAGGCCGTCGGGGAAGAATCGATCATCTCGAGAACCGGCGGCGCCCCGACGCTCGCGTTCGGCATGTCCGAAGTGCTCAGCGACGTCTTCGGCGGCGACTCGCTGAAATCGTTCTGGTACCACTTCGCGATCATGTTCGAGGCTCTCTTCATCCTCACCACGATCGATGCCGGCACTCGCGTCGCTCGATTCATGCTCTCGGACTCGCTCGGCAACTTCGGCGGTCCGGCAAAGAAGTTCAAGGACCCGTCGTGGCGCATCGGTGCGTGGCTGTGCTCGCTGATCGTGGTCGCTGCGTGGGGCGCGATCCTGCTCATGGGTGTCACCGATCCACTCGGCGGAATCAACACGCTCTTCCCGCTCTTCGGCATCGCCAACCAACTTCTGGCCGCGATCGCACTGACGGTGGTCATGACGATCGTCATGAAGAAGGGCCTGTTCAAATGGGCCTGGATCCCCGGCGTGCCATTGGTGTGGGACCTGGTCGTGACTATGACCGCGTCGTACCAGAAGATCTTCTCCGACAACCCCGCGATCGGTTACTGGGCTCAGCACAACGTGTTCAAGGATGCGAAGGCAGCAGGTGAGACGGCGCACGGTTCTGCGAAGACTCCAGAGGCCATCGATGCCGTCATCCGCAACACCTTCATTCAGGGCACGCTCTCGATCATCTTCGCGTCTCTGGTGATCGTCGTGGTCATCGCCGGGATCATCGTATGTGCCAAGGCAATCCGGGCCGGTGGGCTGCCGACCACCGAGTCCCCGGAGGAACCGTCGAAGATCTTCGGTCCCGCAAGCTTCATTCCGACGCC
The DNA here is from genome assembly GCF_030407755.1 of Rhodococcus sp. APC 3903. Lineage (NCBI taxonomy): Bacteria > Bacillati > Actinomycetota > Actinomycetes > Mycobacteriales > Nocardiaceae > Rhodococcus > Rhodococcus sp. APC 3903. The sequence goes on along the minus strand of NZ_JASDCV010000012.1, from coordinate 172,219 downwards.
CGCGGAGAAGGAAATCCAGAAGGAATGGGACGAGCTCATCAAAGCCGGGAAAGTCCGGGCACCCGGCGCCGCGCACGGAGGTGGGCACTGACCATGACCATGACGGCAAAACTCACCACAGCGTTCCGCGGAACGCTGTGGTGGGTTCGCTCGGTGATGGGCGATCTCGACTATCAGCGCTACGTCGAGCACACCCGACGCCACCACGCCGACTCACCGGTGATCAGCGAACGAGAGTTCTGGCGCCGCCGGCATGCAGCAGCCGACGCCAACCCGGGCGCCCGCTGCTGCTGAATCCGGTCAGGGGCAGGTGGCCTTCGCGAGTTCGTAAATGTGGCCGGCCTGCTCGTCGGTGGGCTTGTTGCCGTTGTTCTCGGCCAGGTCGGTGATCTTGGACTTGACCTCCGCCTCGTCCGTGCCGTTGGCGACCTCGGTGCACGTGGTCGTCAAGATCTCCTCGATGTCTGCGTCGTCGCGGTTCTCCGCCAATGGTGCGTAAGCCCCACGGAAGGTGGCGACGAACAGCGCCGTCTTGCCCTGGTCGATGGCGTTGCCCGCTGACTGCTTCGCCGTCTCGAGCGCCTGCTGCCCGCTCGTGACTGCCTCGCTGATCTTGTTCTGCGCGTTGTCCTGATCCTCGGTGCTACACGCGGTGAGCCCGAGAACGACGATTGCTGCTGCCCCGACTGCTGCTGCGATTCTCATGACGGAAATGTTAGTCCGCCTGGCATGCTTCAAAACACAGTATTGAAGCGCAACACACGAGTTATCGCATGCAGTCGTTACGATCAGCTCAGCTAGATCACCGGATTCTCACATCGGCGAGGAGATCCCTGCGCCGACGGAAAGGACGATCAGTGAGCGAGCAAGACAAGGGGACGTCCGCAGGGGTGCGAAAGCGCGACCGCGGCGAGATCATCGGGCAAGGGGGTATGTGGCTCGCAAAGTGGTCGTTGGTGTTGGCATCGATTTCGCTGGGCGCCTGGATTTTCGGTTGGCTGATCGAAAAGCTCTGGGTCATCATCCTGCCGGTGGCTCTGGCAATCGTCGTTGCGACAGTCATGTGGCCGCCGACCCGCGGAATGATCAAGCGCGGTATGCCACCGGCCGCGGCAGCCGGCATCACCCTGGTCCTCTCGATCGGAATCTTGGCCGGTGTGATCGCAGGCATCGTTCCGTCAGTGGTCAGCCAGGCCCCCGAGCTCGCGAACAAGACCACCGAGGGCATCAATCAGGTTCAGGACTGGCTCCAGGGTCCGCCACTGAATCTGAAGGACGACCAGATCGACAACGCAGTCCATGCCGTCATCACGAAGGTGCAGGAAAGTGGAACCGCCATCGCTTCAGGCGTTTTCAGCGGTGTGAGCACGGCGAGCTCGTTGTTGGTCACGCTCGGTTTGGTCCTGATTCTCGCCTTCTTCTTCATCAAGGACGGACCGAGGTTCATCCCCTGGCTGCACGCTGTCGGCGGCGGCCGCGCCGGTCGGCATCTCGAAGAGGTCCTCACCCGCATGTGGGACACGCTCGGCGGATTCATCAGGACTCAAGCACTGGTGAGCCTGATCGACGCGGTCTTCATCGGCGCCGGATTGCTCATCCTCGGGGTCCCGCTGGCACCGGTGCTGGCAATTCTGACGTTCATCGGTGGATTCATCCCGATCGTCGGTGCGTTTGTCGCCGGCGCCCTGGCCGTGTTGGTTGCGTTGGTGGCAAACGGCCTCACCACCGCCATCATCGTCCTGATCATCATCCTGGCCGTTCAGCAGATCGAAGGAAATGTCCTTCAGCCTGTGCTGCAGAGCAAGTCGATGAAACTCCACGCCGTCATCGTGCTGCTTGCCGTGGCCGCCGGTAGCTCGCTGTACGGCATCGTCGGCGCCTTCCTCGCAGTGCCCGTCGCCGCTGTTGCAGCAGTTGTCATCCGCTACATCGGAGAGCAGATCGACGAACGCGCAAGCGACAACGAGCCGATGCCCGCCGGCGATGCCTCGGACATCCTCGAAGATCAGGACGACGACGCCGAGTCAGAGGTAGAGAACAAAAAGGCCTGATCAGCCCGCGATCACCTTCACCGAGGAGCCTGCACGTCCGCGAATGACGTGCAGGCGACTCGGGATTCGCTGCCTCATCTCGTCCACGTGACTGACGATGCCCACCACTCGTCCTCCGTCGCGAAGCTCGTCCAACACAGCCATCACCGAGTCGAGGGTGTCGGCGTCGAGGGTGCCGAATCCTTCGTCGATGAACATCGTGTCGAGAACGATTCCGCCGGACTCCGCCGCAACCACATCGGCGAGTCCGAGCGCCAAAGACAATGACGCCAAGAATGATTCACCGCCCGAGAGCGTCTTCGCCGAGCGAACGACGCCCGTGAAGTCGTCCCGGATGTCGAGTCCCAGACCGCCGCGGCGACCCCGAGATCCTGCCTCGTCACTGTGCACGAACTCGTACCGTCCCCCGGACATCCGCTGCAGCCGAACCGATGCCGACACGGCGATCTCTTCCAACCGCGAAGCGAGCACATACGCTCGCAGCGACATCTTGCGACTGTTCTGACCTTTACCGGCGATCACGTCTGCGAGGGCAGCGAGTTCGTCGTGCAGTTCACGCTCAGGTGCAACCGCCTCGTAGGCCTTCTCGAGTTGTCCGCTGAACCGTTCGAGATCCGACACACGGTTCTCGGCCAGGGAAGCGGCCGCAACAGTCGCGTTCACTACCTCGGCGCACTGAAGCGCGAGGCCGCGAGGGCCGTCCACGTCGACGGTCTCGACTTCACCCACCGCAACAACCTCGGGGTCGTCGAGGACAGTCCGGGCGGCAACCTCGAGGTCACGCGCCTTGGCGAGTTCCGTTTCGATCGCCGCGATTCGGGCAGGCGATCTAACCCCTCCGATCGCAGCCTCGACCGAATCGAATCCGGCAGCGGCCGCAGCAGCGGACAGTTTGGCCGACAGTTCCGCCGATCGGGCCTGCGCACGAACGGCGTCGTCGCGCATTTCGGACGCCGCCGTGGCAGCGGATGCAAGGCCTTCGAACCGCGAGCGCCGAGCAGCGATGGTCGAGTCTTCTCCCACCGCAGCAACGATCGCCGCTCGAATCTGCTCGACCGTCGCTGACAGAGTCGTCCTACGCTCGGCAAGTGCCGCCAATTCGGCTGTCAGAGAAGCGGATTCCTGTTGTAGTTCGGTGTCACGCCCATTGAGTTGCGCAAGTTTTTGTGCCAGCACTCCAACCTGACCGGCAGAGTGTGTCGCCTCGTCGACGGCGTTCCGTGCCTCGGCGCGGAGCCTGTCGAGTTCTTCGGAATCGCCGTCTCCGCCGCGCGCGATCACCCGGTCGATGTCACGTTCGACGGTTACCTGGCGATCGGCCACCTTGCTGAGGGCTTTCTCGGCCGCACGCTCGGCCGCTGACGCGGCTTCCAGATCGGGCTCGGTGACCGTGACGACATCCGACTGAGCCAGCGCAGGGTGTTCACGCGAACCACACACCTGGCATGGGTCACCAGGCGCGAGTGAACTCGCCAACTCCGCCGCCATGCCCTCGATACGCTTCTGTACGAGGTCGAGCCAGCGCCCGCGAGCACTCTGATGGGCGTCGCGCGCATCCAACACCTGCACACGAATCTTCTCGGCTTGTGCACGCAGAGAAACGATTTCATGGGCCGCTGTCGCAGCATCCGACGCTTTTACGAGTGCAGCCTCGAGGCCAGGCAGAGCCGCGTGAGCGCGTTGCGCATCCTCCAGTCGTTGGCCGGCCGAGCGCACCAGTTCCGGCAGTTGTGTGCGTTCAACCGCGATGGCATCGATGCGCTCGGACAGGGAGTCTCGCCAAACTCCGAGTTTCTCGATCTCGGCTTCTGCCGCATCGGCTCGGCGAGCGTCCTCCGCCATTGCGTCCAGGCGAACGATCTCGTCACGCCAGGTCCGGATCCGAGCTACGACGCGTTGACGCTCATCGTCGGTGGGTGGCCACACCTCCGGCACAAAAATCTCCGGACCGTCGAGTGCGGAGTAGGTCGACATCGCTGTGGTCATCGATTCGAGTGCGGCAGCGAGATGCAAGCCGGCAGCGTCCACATCGCCGGCGACAGCGGCCACCGGCAGTGCGCGCTTGGCGGTCTCGAGTTCGGCGCCGATCACAGCTCTTTGGGAGGCGCCCGTATTGAATGCTGCGAGTTCAGCGGTCGCACGATTACGGCGAGCTACCAGATCTGCGGTTCGCTGCGCCGCCGACAGAACCCGATTAGCCTCGGCTGCTGCATCTTTCGCGGTCACCAGCTCCGCGAGACTTGCATCGCGGGTGTCCTGAGCCTCGGCGAGGAGTTTGCGCGACCATTCCAGTGGGTGTGCCTCGGCGCCTACCTCGAGTCCCGCAGCTGTCTCGACCTTCGCGAGCAGCAGCCGCACGGATTGCTCCCTGGCCGCGAGCGCGGTCGCACTTGCCTTTCGCTTGGCGTCGAACCATGCCTCGACGGAGACAAACCGCTTGGTGTCGAACAGACGCTCGAGCAGTTTGCCTCGCTCGTCGCTCTCGGCACGCAAGAATTTGGCGAACTCACCCTGCGGCAAGAGCACCACCTGGAAGAACTGATCAGCGCTCATGCCCATGAGGCGGTTGATCTCGTCACCGATGTCAGGGATGCGCGAAAGGTTTTCGCCGCGGCCGTCCAACCACGTCAGTGTGGCCTTTGCGTTCTCCGTGATCGAACCGGTGCCACGCTTCTTCGGGCGCGAATACTCTGGACTACGAACAAGTTTGATTCTGCGACCACTGATGGTCGCTTCGAGTTCCACGCGTGGCACCGAACCGGCAGGCGCATGATCGGACAGTAGCCGTTTGCCCTCGTTGCGCGCACCCGGAACCCGCCCGTACAGGGCAAAGGAAACCGCGTCGAGGATCGTAGTCTTGCCTGCACCGGTGTCACCGTGCAGAAGGAACAGCCCGTCTGCACCCAATCGGTCGAAGTCGACCTCGACAGTGTCGGCAAAGGGCCCGAAAGAGCTGACTTCGAGTTTGTGAAGCCTCACGCGGTTTCACTCAGTTCTACCGTGGACTCCTCGGCGCGCGCGGCAGCGCTGAGCGCTTCGGCCATCAACGTGACCTCCCGCTCGGACGGGTCACTACGCACGGCCGAGACAAAGCCACGGGCGATCTCCATGTCGGTTCGACCCCGTACCGCGTCGCGATACTTGAGATCCGATTGCCCTTCCGGCCTTTGCCATTCGAGGTGAACAGCAAAGGGGAAGCGTGCCTGGAGCTGCCTCATGGCATCGACGGGACGAACCGGATCAGTGAGCAAAGCGGAGATGTAGCACTGCTCGGAATCGGCGTACTTCGACTCGGTGAGAAGTTCCTCGAGAGTTCCCGTCACCTGGCTCAGCCCTCGAATCACCGGAAGATCGAGGCGCTGCGCCGACGACAGACCGGCTGCGTCGAGTTCGATCAAAAGAGCAGCCTTGCGGTGGCTGCGCTCACCGAACGAATACGGCAACGGTGAACCTGAGTAGCGGACACTCTCCGAGAGCATCTGGGGCGAATGCAGATGCCCCAGCGCAACGTAGTCGACACCGGCAAACTCGCCCACTGCGACAGTCTCCACTCCGCCGACCGAAATGGAGCGTTCCGATTCAGACGCCTCACCGCCCACGACAAAGGCATGCGCGAGCAGTACCGACCGAGTCGACGGATCGGTAGCTGTTCGTTCGGCGAGATCTCGCCGAACACGCGACATTGCCGCACCGAGGATGTCGGAATGAGTACGAGCCCGGGGCACGTCCAACTCGACGCGCGTGATCTCCGGCTCGAGATACGGAATCCCGTAAAACGCGACCGGCCCGAACTGATCACTGAGCATCACCGGAGTACCGATCTGGCCGACTCGGGTGATCAAGTGCAATCCGCCGGCAGCTGCAAAGGACGCCCCGGCACCGAGCCGCACCGCGGAATCGTGGTTGCCGGACGTGGCGACGATGACCGCTCCGGCCGCCCGGATTGCCTCGAAGCCTCGATTGCACACCGTGACCGCGTCGGAACTGGGAATTGAGCGGTCGTAGATGTCACCGGGCACGACCACGACGTCAACACCGTGTTCGCGGACGGAATCTGCGATGGAACCGAGCACACTCGCCTGATCGGCCAACAGATCGACGCCGTGAAAGGTGCGACCTATGTGCCAATCGGAGGTGTGCAGAATCTTCATGAATCCGACGGTAGAGCAGCCCACCGACACTGCCGATCTCCCACGCTGACGGCTTCGACGGTGTGCCCCAACCCACGAACGTCCGGTGACCCTGCACACAATCCGTCCGGTTCGTTTGGCGAAGAACCCGAAACCATCGCGCCATCGCGCCGATAAATGCGCCAGCCACGACCCGCACAAACACGGCCGACAACGCAAGAACCGCTAATGTCGTTATGTGTCTGCAACCCAACGTGCTCGCTCCGGGGTACCGCTGGACAAGCGATCGCTCATCGTGACCGTCCCCGGCCTGCCCTGGTGGGGAGTGATCCTGCTTGCTGCCGGTGTCACCGCCGTCGGCGTACTGATCGATGCAACCGGAGGCGGCGGCGAGCTCACCGCGGTGTTCTCGACGTTCTACTTCCTGGGCTGTCTCTTCGCTGTGGTTGCCGCTTCGAACAAGGCTCTTTTCACCGCGATGGCCCAACCTCCGTTGCTGCTCTTCGCTGCGGTGCCGATCGGGCACACGCTCATCGGCAAGGACAACAGCACCGCACTGCGCGACATCGCGATCAACATCGCGTACCCGTTGGTCAACCGCTTTCCGATCATGTTGGCCGCAACCGTCGTCGTGCTGATAATCGGCGGTTTCCGGTACTTCCTGCTCAATCAGCGTCCCACCGGGCCTGCGCGCTCGACCCGCTCCCGCCGCTCGGCCACCGCCACTCGAGACTCCTCTGCGGCTGCCACGCGAGAACAATCCGCACCCGAGACCGGGCGTCGCCGCAGAGTCTCGGACGCGCCCGTCCCCGGGCCCCCGCGTCGCCGCGCCCCCGAGGTGGACGAACAGCCCGCTTACCGAAGCGCTCCCCGGCGCGAACCGATCGAAGACGATCGCCCGCTGCCGCCCCGGAGAAGCCCCCTGCCGCCCAGGGTCGATCGCACGCACCAACCGCCTACGCGTCGCCCTCAGCCGGACAGTAGACCGACAGCAGACGACGACTACCCGTCGTACGGTCGCCGCCGGGCGCCCGAGCCCGCTCCGTCGCCCAGGCGTGAGGAGCGGATGGAGCCCTTCTTCGCATCGGGTGACGACGTATCGCCGCCGCTGCCCCCTCGCCGCCGCCCACCCGGAGTCGATCTTCCCGCGTATCCGCCGCCGCGAGTTCGGTATCGCGATCGCGAAGAGCCCTGACAGACGAGCCCAGTAGCAAAAAATGCGGGGCACCTTCCAGATGGAAGGTGCCCCGCATTTTCTTGTTCTAGGACGTGCGCGCTGCTCGCAATTCACGGGGAAGAGCGAACACCAAGGTCTCGTTGGCTGTGGTGACGGGCTGAACGTCGTTGTATCCGTGCTCGGCAAGAAGTTCGATCACGCCGCGCACGAGCACCTCGGGCACTGATGCGCCCGATGTGATGCCGACGGTCTGGACACCCTCGAGCCACGCGAGATCGACCTCACGGGCGTAGTCGACCAGGTACGACGCGGCAGCGCCCGCCCCGAGTGCGACCTCGACGAGGCGAACCGAGTTGGACGAGTTCCGTGAACCCACCACGATCACGAGATCGCACTCGGGGGCCATCGCCTTGACCGCGACCTGACGGTTCTGCGTGGCGTAGCAGATGTCGTCGGACGGCGGGTCCTGCAGATTGGGGAAACGCTCACGCAGGCGCGCGACAGTCTGCATCGTCTCGTCGACACTCAGTGTGGTCTGGGAAAGCCAGATGACCTTCGCCTCGTCCCGAACCGTGACCGAGTCGACCGAATCCGGGCCGTCGACGATGGTGACGTGATCGGGAGCCTCACCTGCGGTGCCCTCGACCTCCTCGTGGCCTTCGTGGCCGATGAGGAGAATGTCGTAATCGTCGCGAGCGAATCGCTTTGCTTCCTGGTGCACCTTCGTGACCAGGGGGCACGTAGCGTCGATCGTGCGCAGGTTCCGCTCGGCGGCCGAGTCGTGGACGGCCGGAGACACACCGTGCGCCGAGAACACGAGGAGTGATCCTTCCGGAACCTCGTCGGTTTCGTCGACGAAGATCACGCCTTGATCTTCGAGCGTCTCGACGACGTGGCGATTGTGGACGATCTCCTTACGCACGTAGATGGGTGCGCCGTGCTTCTCGAGCGCCTTCTCGACGGTCTCGACCGCGCGGTCGACGCCGGCGCAGTAGCCGCGAGGCTCGGCGAGGAGCACGCGCTTGGCGCTGCCCTTGCGGGTGGACGGCGAATCAGCCGAGTGCGCGATACCGAGATTGAGAGGAACAGCCGAAGACATGTGACCAGCCTACTGGCACCTCGAACGTGAGACACTCCGGCAAACGTGAACACCTCGGTTTCGGGCTCCGATCGAAGGTTCCGAAGTAAACGAGTACGGCCGTCACAGGCAAGTCGGCTACCGATTGTCGGAGCTTTGCGGCAAGCTGTGGGAATGATCCGACCACCGTTCGTGGCGCGCGTTGCCGCGGGACTCGCCGTCACCGCGATGGAAGAGGCAAAGAAGTTGCCCACCACCGCTGTCGCCCTGCCGATGACCGCCGTGAGCCAGATGCTGCAGACAAGCATGCGCGTGCAGCAGTCGATCACCTCGTTGGCGATCAAGGGCGATCAGGCATTTGCACTGATCAACTGGTCTTCCGAGGACGAACAGCCCGAGTGGGCGGTCTTCGACGAAGACGCCGACGCTCCCGCGGACTCGGCGTCTTCCACCGGGTCGACCACCGCTGACACCCCGACCAACGCCGGACGCTTCGCGCTCTACTCGCTCGAGCCGACTGCCCCCATCGAGGAGCCCGCACCCGGCGCCGAGTCCGAATCCGCGGCAGCTACGACGGACGGACCTGCCGAAGAGCCCGAGATCGTCACCGAACTCGACTACCCCAACCTCACACTCGCACAGCTCCGTGCGCGCATCCGTACGCTCAGCATCGACGAGCTGACCGCCGTCCTGGACTACGAGAATGCGACGCTCGCCCGCGCACCGTTCCAGACCATGCTCACCAACCGCATCACCACAGCCAAGGCAAAGTGACTTCCGCAACGCCCCCCGCTTCATCGCAGCGATCGTCCGGCGCCAGCAGCGCTGAACAGCCGTGGCCGGTCCGCACGGTTTCCGCCAAGGTCGCCGGCTGGATCGATCGACTCGGCAGCATCTGGGTCGAAGGTCAGATCACCCAGATCAATGCACGCCCCGGTACCCGAACGGCCTTTCTCGTTCTGCGTGATCCGTCGGCAGACATGTCGCTGTCGATCACATGCTCACCACAGTTGTTGCACAACTCTCCGGTGCCGTTGACCGAGGGCTCGCGTGTCGTGATGTTCGGCAAGCTCTCGTTCTACACCGGACGCGGAACGGTGTCGTTGCGTGTCACCGAGATTCGCGCCGTGGGTATCGGTGAGCTGCTGGCCCGCATCGAGAGACTGCGCGCCTTGCTCGCCGCGGAGGGCTTGTTCGATCCGAGACTCAAACGGCCTCTTCCGTTTCTGCCCGGCACGATCGGCCTGATCACGGGCCGAGCCAGCGCGGCCGAAAAGGATGTCGTCTCGGTCGCCCACCGTCGTTGGCCCGCAGTGGCTATCGCGGTGCGTAACACCGCCGTGCAGGGCCCCACTGCTGTTCCCCAGATCATCGAAGCGCTGAAGGAACTCGACGCCAACCCGGTAGTCGACGTCATCATCCTCGCTCGCGGCGGCGGTAGCGTCGAGGATCTCCTGCCGTTCTCCGACGAAGCGCTGTGCCGCGCCATCGTGGCCTGCACGACGCCGATCGTCAGTGCCATCGGCCACGAGCCGGACAGCCCGCTCAGTGACCACGTCGCCGACCTGCGCGCAGCCACACCCACCGACGCGGCCAAGCGCGTCGTACCCGACGCGGTTGCGGAAGCTGCTCTGGTTGCCGATCTTCGTGACCGCAGCGCTGCGGCACTGCGCAGCTGGGTCAAGCGTGAGTCTCATCTGATCGAACAGTTGCGCACTCGACCGGTCATGGCATCACCGCTGCTCGCGGTGGACCGTCGCGCCGAAGAGGTCGAAAGGCTCCAGGCCGCCGGGCGACGCGATGTGACTCGGTTGATCGACTCCGAGTCCCGAACGATCGAGCATCTGCGCGCCCGGCTCACCACTCTCGGCCCCGCCGCGACGCTGGCCCGCGGGTACGCAGTCGTGCAACGTGTTGTCGCCGACGGCGATCCGGAGGTTCTGCGCTCGGTCGAGGACGCGCCACCCGGAACCCAGATTCGAGTTCGACTTGCAGACGGCGCCGTTCGCGCCGCAGTGATTGGAAGAGAAAAATGAGCAACGCCACCGACACCGACATCAACGAACTCGGCTACGAAGCAGCCCGCGACGAATTGGTGAGCGTCGTGAAGATTCTCGAACAGGGCGGCCTGGACCTCGACGCGTCACTCTCACTGTGGGAGCGAGGCGAAGCGTTGGCCAAGCGCTGTGAAGAGCATTTGGCCGGCGCCAGGGCTCGCGTCGAAAAGGCTCTGGCCGAAGCGGACGAGTAACGTCCGCTCCGACCGGAAATCCTATGGCGTGATCGGCTGCGCTGCGCCGACCTTCTCGGCAAGAATCCGGAACTCGTCCGGCGTCGCCGCGCCCGTGAGCAACAGGCGAACATCCCCGACGTCCGTGACCCAGATCGACTCGACACCTTCGCCGCCGAAGACGTTCCACGTATCGGCGCCGACGGTCTCGACTCCGGTCGCGAATCGCTGTCCACCGGCAACGTGTGACACCAACGGGAATTCCTCGGCGTTGCTCTGTGTCAGCTGAATGTAGCGACCGCTGGTCGTGATGAATCCCACAGTGCTCGAATCTCCGCCACCGTCGCCGGAGATGATTTTGCGACTGCCGGAGTTCGGGGTCCACCCGTCCGGAACACCGGGATTACGGATGGGAAATCCGAGTTCCTTCGCGTCGTAGTTCAGAGCAGCGTCCACGTCGACGCTCGGGATAGGCCCCTGCGTCGGGCCGCCAGGACTGAACGTGCACTGGCTGGCGATGCCCGCAATGATGATGCAGAACAGCACCAACGGTACGAGAGACCAGACCATGTCTTTGTTGTCTTCGAGAATGCGGGGTTTCTTCGATGCCACACCCCCAGTATCCAGGTACTGCGCAGTAGATACGATTCCCGGTCCCCTTCGAGCGAGACAAAACGTCGCAGCGGCGACCCGACAGCGCACGTAGCCGCTCCCATCTGGGACAATGACGCCTGAAGAAACCACTGCGTCGACACACCCCGTCGACCGCGACCGCGCCAGGAGGCACCGCACATGACGGCCAGCAGCACTCATCGTGAGACCCCGGACCGTAACCTCGCACTCGAATTGGTCCGAGTCACCGAAGCCGGTGCTATGGCTGCCGGCCGCTGGGTAGGCCGCGGCGACAAGGAAGGCGGCGACGGAGCAGCCGTCGACGCTATGCGTCAGCTCGTCTCCTCCGTCTCGATGCGCGGCATCGTCGTCATCGGTGAGGGCGAGAAGGACGAAGCGCCGATGCTGTTCAACGGCGAAGAGGTCGGAAACGGCGACGGTCCCGACTGTGACTTCGCCGTCGACCCGGTCGACGGCACCACCTTGATGTCCAAGGGCATGCCCAACGCGATCTCCGTTCTGGCTGTTGCCGAGCGCGGCGCGATGTTCGATCCGTCGGCCGTGTTCTACATGGAGAAGATCGCTGTCGGACCGGATGCTGCAGATGTCATCGACATCAGCGCACCGATCGCCGAGAACATCAAGCGCGTCGCCAAGGTCAAGAAGGCGTCGGTCTCCGACATCACGATCTGCATCCTGGACCGCCCGCGTCACAACCAGCTGATCCAGGACGTGCGCGACACCGGCGCTCGTATCCGTCTGATCTCCGACGGTGACGTTGCCGGCGCCATCGCCGCAGCGCGTCCCGAGTCCGGCACCGACATGCTCGTCGGCATCGGCGGAACGCCTGAGGGCATCATCGCCGCAGCAGCCATGCGCTGCATGGGTGGATCGCTGCAGGGCAAGCTCGCACCCACCGACGACGAAGAGCGCCAGAAGGCCATCGACGCCGGTCATGATCTCGATCGGATCCTGACCACCGAAGATCTCGTCTCCGGCGAGAACGTATTCTTCTGCGCCACGGGCGTCACCGATGGTGACCTGCTGCGCGGTGTCCGCTACTACGGCGGCGGCGCCAGCACGCAGTCCATCGTGATGCGTAGCAAGTCCGGCACCGTTCGCATGATCGACGCGTACCACCGTCTCGAGAAGCTGCGTGAGTACAGCTCCGTCGACTTCGACGGCGAAGAGGGCGCGGTTCCCCCGACGTTCTGATGGGCTCCGCCCCGTGAGCGGTTAGGGAGTCCCTGCACTCCTTAACCGCTCACGGGGGACGTAGTCCCCTACCCGCCCTCCAAAAGTGGCAATGTGGAGCCATGACGGAGAGCAACGATCAACAGTTCCGAATCGAACACGACACCATGGGCGAAGTTCGGGTGCCCATCGACGCACTGTGGCGGGCACAGACCCAGCGTGCAGTCGAGAACTTCCCGATCAGCGGGCGCCCACTCGAGCGCACCCAGATCCGCGCAATGGGCTTGCTGAAAGCAGCGTGCGCGCAGGTCAACAAGGACCTCGGACTGCTCGACGCGGACAAGGCCGACGCAATCATCGCCGCCGCGAACGAGATCGCCGAAGGCAAGCACGACGATCAGTTCCCCATCGACGTCTTCCAGACCGGCTCGGGAACCAGCTCGAACATGAACGCCAACGAGGTCATCGCGTCCATCGCGAAGGCCGCCGGTGTGGACGTACACCCCAATGATCACGTGAACATGTCGCAGTCCTCCAACGACACCTTCCCCACCGCCACGCATGTCGCAGCTACCGAAGCAGCGGTCACCGATCTTGTTCCGGCGCTGGAACATCTGCACGCTGCACTCGCCACGAAGGCGTCCGAGTGGAAGACCGTCGTCAAATCCGGACGCACCCACCTGATGGACGCTGTGCCGGTCACGCTCGGTCAGGAGTTCGGCGGTTACGCACGTCAGATCGAGGCCGGCATCGAGCGCGTCAACGCAACACTCCCCCGCCTCGGCGAGTTGCCGATCGGCGGAACAGCAGTCGGCACCGGTCTCAATGCTCCGGATGGATTCGGCCCCAAAGTTGTTGCTGAGCTGGTCAAGTCGACAGGCGTCGACGCGCTGACTCCGGCGAAGAACAGCTTCGAAGCGCAAGCCGCGCGCGACGGACTGGTCGAAGCATCGGGCGCGCTGCGGACCATCGCAGTCTCACTGACGAAGATTGCCAACGACATTCGGTGGATGGGATCGGGTCCGCTGACCGGACTCGGCGAGATCGCACTCCCCGATCTGCAGCCGGGTAGCTCGATCATGCCCGGCAAGGTGAACCCGGTCCTGCCCGAGGCAACCACTCAGGTTGCGGCTCAGGTGATCGGAAACGACGCCGCCATCGCGTGGGGCGGCGCTGCCGGAGCGTTCGAACTCAACGTCTACATCCCGGTCATGGCACGCAACCTGCTGGAGTCGTTCACCTTGCTGGCCAACGTCTCTCGACTGTTCGCCGACAAGTGTGTCAGCGGACTGATCGCGCACGAGGAGCACCTCAAGACACTCGCCGAATCGTCACCGTCGATCGTGACGCCCCTCAACTCGGCGATCGGTTACGAGGAAGCCGCGGCCGTCGCGAAGCAGGCGCTCAAAGAGAAGAAGACGATCCGCCAGGTCGTCATCGAGCGCGGACTCGTCCCGGACAAGCTGAGCGAGGAAGAACTCGACAAGCGTCTCGACGTTCTGGCGATGGCGAAGGTCAAGGACTGAACAAACAACAGAGTGGCGGTTTTCCCCT
>NZ_JASDCV010000012.1:0-158183 GCF_030407755.1 Rhodococcus sp. APC 3903 | reverse complement strand
TTCCCCCTTCGAAACCGCCACTCTTTTCCCTACACCGTAGTGGTTGCGCGCCATTCGTCGGTGCGATCGGGGCTCGCCTCGGCCAATGCCTTCAACGTCGCTTCACGATCGAAGTCCTTGCCGTACACCGGAGTTCCCGGCTGCTGACGCCAGGAATCGTCGATCGTTCCCGCATCGACAGGATCGAAGCCCAACTGATTGATCAGATCGAACACGACCTGCTTGTTCGCGTCGTCGTCGCCGGCGATGGGTAGCGCAATGCGCCCCTCTGCACCTTCGGGAAGCCCCTTCTCGAGGAGATGCTTCCACCAGATTCCGTTGAACGCCTTGAATACCGGTACACCCAGGCGCTCCTGCACCCATCCGCTTTCGGTCTGTCCGTCCTCGATGGCCGAGATCAGACCGTCACGCTGTTGCGGGTAGTAGTTGTTGGTCTCGATGACCGGGGCACCGGCGACCGCACCGCTGAGGATCCCCGCCGGTAGATCGACCACGTTCTTCTGCGGGATGCTCACGATGACCAGCTCGGCGCCCTCGGCGGCCTCGGTGCTGCGGACTGCCTTCGCGCCCGTCTCCGCTTCCAGTTCTGCAAGGGTGTCCGGTGTCCGCGAGTTCGAGACGCGCACGTCGTGACCGAGCGCAGCGAGCCTACGTGTGAGCGTGCCACCGATCTGACCGGCTCCGATGATTCCGATGCGCATGACCCTGCTCCTTCGTCGTGTGCAGTGGCGATCGCGCCACCGCTGCATTCGTCAACGACGAGAACGCACCGGGTCATTCCGTACCGACTACTTCAACTCCCGTTGATTCAATCAGTTGACGGATCGAGTTCGAGCCTGATGCGAACACTGACCGGATCGGTCTGCAATCCGCGAAAGGCAGAGGCCGTCAGCGCCGATCTGACCTTCCCCGACGTGAATGTCTTCACCCGCGCCGGGACGTCGTCGTCCGGCATGATCTGGGCCTGTCCGTCCACCCACTCGCCGCGGCGACGGATCCGAACCTTCGGCGTCGCAGAGATATTGGCGCCCCAGCCCCTGTCGATGCCGTGCTGCGCGATGACCCACGCCTCGTCGCCGTCGTAGGTGATCGCAACGGGCACTCGGCGGGCCAGACCGGTTCGGCGTCCAACCGTCTCGATCTCGGTCATCAACGACGGCATCAAGCCGATCCGATTCAATCCGGTGACCAGCGGATTGGCGAAATACTTCCCGACTGCGACTTCGATTCTTCGTTTTCGTGCAACTGACGTCGGTACCGGCATGCCGTTTCCTCTCCTCCGGAGCTGACACTCGAAGCAACAGCTCTATACCGCACGATATAACCACTGATCCGGGGGTTTTGCCACCATGAATATCGATCAATACCCGCTACCTGCACACAACACTTGACTGTGTCTGTCGGTTACATCTAGTCTCAGATTCGTTCCTATACCGATCGACATACTGGGAGGCAGTGATGAACACACCTCGAGACACCTCGTTGCCATGACCGGCCCGCAGACGCGTTGTCCGATCGCCGCAGCGCGTCGCAAGTGGGGAGTACCAAGAGAATCAGCGGCACCAGATGAATCGAACAGCTCTGCGATTGCATACGATGGCGGGATGGCCGACTCCGATTCCCGCACTCTGATGCTGGTCGGCGCCATCAATGCCTTCCGTGAACACGGGATCGCGACGACCTCGCTCACCGAGATCGTCGAACGCTCGGGAGCTCCCCGCGGGTCGGTGTACCACTACTTTCCCGAAGGCAAAGGACAGCTGGCCGGCGAAGCAGTTGCCTACTTCGGCCGAGGCGTCAGCGCCGCCATCAGTTCGATGATCGCTCAGTCTTCCCCACCGGAGATCATCGACGCGGTTGTCACAATATTTCGAAACAGCCTGGTAGAGAGCGATTTCACCTCCTCCTGTCCGGTCGCAGCCGCGGCGGTGGAGGGCGCGTCGACGCCGGCGGCATTAACTGCTGCGGGCGAATCCTTCACCTCGTGGGAATCGCTTCTCACATCGTTCTTCTGGCAGCAGGGACAGCCGTCCGAGACTGCAGCACAGTGGGCAACCGTCGTGATCGCGTCGATCGAAGGCGCGACTCTGATGGCAAAAGCTCAGCACACCACCGCGCCTCTCGATCGGATCGGCGCGCACCTCAAGGCTCTGGTCTCGGCCCCGAGCTGACCAACCCCTCTACTTCCAACCGCTGCTGCCGTCCGCGCAGGAGCAGAGATGGCGTACAAACATGTCTCACACACTTGCACCGGCGCCCTCGGCGCCTATGATGACCAAGTCCCGTCGATTCACTGCGCTGATCTTCATCTGCCTCGCCGAACTCCTTGTCGTGCTGGACAACACAGTGGTCAACGTCGCACTGCCGACGATGAGCGTCGACCTGTTCGCCAGCGTCAGTGACCTGCAATGGATCGTCGACGCGTACACGTTGACCTTCGCCGGGTTCCTACTCACTTTCGGCCACCTGGGTGACCGCTTCGGACGCCGCCGAGTGATGATCATCGGTCTGATCGGCGTCGGCGCGATGTCGCTCGTCGGCGCTTTGGCTTCCAACCTCGAACAGGTGATCATGGCGCGCGCTGCCATGGGTGTCTTTGCCGCAGCAGTCTTTCCGGCAACCCTGGCCATGATCACGAATATCTTCACCGACGCCAGAGAACGCGCCATCGCCATCGCTGCCTGGACCGCAATGGCCGGCTTCGCGATTGCCATCGGCCCGACGGCAGGCGGTTGGCTTCTCGAGCACTTCTCCTGGCACTCGGTGTTCTGGATGAACGTTCCGGCTGCGTTGCTGGTCATCGTCGGTGTGCTGCTGGTTGTTCCGGAATCGAAGGCGCTTCACGTCGGCCGATTCGATTTCGTCGGAACAATCTTGTCGCTCCTCGGCATCGTCATTCTGGTGTGGACCATCATCGACGCACCACATCGCGGATGGGTGTCGACATTCAGCATCACGGGATACCTCTCTGCAACAGTGTTGTTGGCGGCATTCGTCGCATGGGAACTGCGCACCGATGCGCCGATCCTGAACATGAATCTCTTCCGAATCCGGCGGTTTTCATTCCCCGCCTTGGCTATTGCGGTCAGCTACTTCAGCATGTTCGGGTTCTTGTTCCTGATCACGCAGTACTTCCAGGGCGTTCGCGAATATTCGCCACTCGAATTCGGCATCCACTCTTTGCCTTTCGCCGCCGCTGTTGCGGTGGGCGCTCCCGTCGCCACCTTGGCGGCACAGAAACTCGGCACGACCGCAGTGATGGTGTTCGGCCTCCTCGTCCTCAGCGGCGGCATGTTCCTGGCCGGCCAGACGACCGTCGAGACGCCCTACCTCGGACCCGTCGTGATCTCGATGGTTCTCATGGGTCTGGGCCTCGCAATTGTCCAGGGACCGGCTACCGACTCCATCATGTCCTCGGTGCCCCTCGACGAAGCCGGCGCAGGCTCGGCAGTCAACGACACGACGCGTGAACTCGGCGGGACCCTGGGCGTCGCCGTCATCGGCTCGATCGTCGCCTCGTATTACACGTCCAAGGTGGCTCCGATCGTCGACGCCATTCCCGACGCCGTGATGTCGGCACAGGAGAAGGGCTTCGCTCGTGAGTCGGTGCTCAGCGTCATCGAGATCCGCTCGCGCGACATCAGTCCGCTCTTCGAGCAGCAGAAGGACAGTCTGATCTACACGATGAAGGCCGCATGCCTGGAAGGCTTCGCCATCGCGTCGTACTTCACGGTCGGCGCAGCACTGATCACCGCGCTGCTGGTCGCGTTGTTGCTCCCCTGGAAGCCCGTCACAGAAGGCTCCATTCTCGGCAGTCTGGCGACCAAGACCCCGAAGTAGCTACAAGGTTTCCCGATTTGTCCGTATCTCAGCCCGCCGTTCCCCGATACTGGATTGACCGAGTGGTACCGACGACAGCCCTGCTAGGGAGAATCTCGTGTCCATCACCAGTAGAAACAGCTCGCGCCTGTCGGCTGCGGCGGTTCCGGTAGTACTGACGGTCGCCCTGCTCGCCGGATGCTCGTCCGATTCAGACACCACCTCAGCGCCCGGGCCGGTCGTCAGCGACGCCAGCCCCGGTCTCGACGCCGGGGTGCCGATCCCGGACGGGCAAATCGACGACGCGGTCGGGAAGCTCGACGGCCTCGCGAACGATCTCATGGCAAGTTCGGGCGTCCCCGGCATGGCTGTGGCCGTGGTGCACGGTGGTAAGACTGTGTATGCAAAGGGATTCGGGGTTCGCGAGTTGGGTAAGAGCGCCACCGTCGATGCCGACACCGTGTTCCAACTGGCGTCGGTGTCGAAATCGGTAGGAGCCACGGTGGTCGCCCACGAAGTCGGAATCGGGACCGTCGACTGGGACACTCCGGTGATCTCGAAACTGCCGGGGTTTGCGCTTGCCGATCCGTGGGTGACCGACCACCTCACGATCTCCGATCTCTACACGCATCGGTCGGGATTACCGGACCACGCCGGCGACGGGCTGGAGGACCTGGGCTACAACCGGGCCCAGGTGCTCGAGAAGCTACGCCAACTACCGCTCAATCCATTTCGAATCACATACGAGTACACGAACTTCGGCGTCACAGCCGGCGCTGAGGCCGTTGCAGCTGCGGCGGGCACCGATTGGGAAACGCTGTCGCAGAACACGATCTACGGCCCGCTCGGTATGACGTCGACGTCTTCGCGGTTCGCCGATTACCAAGCCCGAGAAAATCGAACAGTGGGCCACATCCTCGAAGACGGAAAGTACAAGATAGGCCCGGTTCGGGACGCCGACGCCCAATCCCCCGCCGGTGGAGTCAGCTCCTCGGCGAACGACATGGCCAAGTGGTTGGACATGGTGCTGTCCGGCGGTCAGTATCAGGGGCAGCAGGTCGTTCAGACGGATGCGCTCGTGCCCGCAGTGAACCCGGAGATCGTCTCGCGCCACGCGCAGGAAATCGGGGAACGCTCCGGCTTCTACGGCTACGGGTTCAACGTTTCCGACAGCGCCGCTGGCCGTGTCACCGCCAGCCACTCCGGCGCTTTCCTGGTCGGAGCCGGGACAAATTTCGTGACGATTCCCTCCGCTGACGTCGGCATCGTCGTTCTGACCAACGGCACGCCCACCGGCGTCGCGGAGACCTTGACCGCCGAGTTCGCCGATCTGGTGCAGTTCGGGAAGATCACCCGCGAGTGGCGCCCGCTGTACGAAGCGGCGTTTGCCTCACAAGCCGATCCCGAGGGCGAACTTGCCGGGAAGACACCGCCGGCCACTCCCGCTCCTGCCCCACCGACAAACCAATTGACCGGCGACTACGGCAACCCGTACTGGGGTCCCGCACTCGTGACGCAGCAGAACGCTGCGCTGACCTTGACGATGGGTCCCGCCGCGGTGACGTATCCGCTGACCCACTGGGACGGAAACACCTTCACGTTTCCGCTCAGCGGCGAGAACGCACCGGCCGGGACGGTCTCGAAGGCCACCTTCGACGGAAACTCGCTAACCTTGGAGTACTTCGATCACGATCATCTCGGTACCTTCATCCGGGCAACACCGGCCGAATAATCAGCCAAGGACACCCCATGAGTAGTTCGACAGCCACGGTGAACGCAATGTTCGCGGCCCTCACCGATTTCGACGTGGACGCAGCAGCGGAATTGATGACAGACGACATCGTCTGGCAGAACGTCTCGCTCCCCACACTGCGAGGCAAGAAGACCGTCGTGCGAGCGCTTCGTCTGGTCACCAAGCCTTCACTGAAATTCGAGGCCGAGATGCACCACATCGTCGGCGACGAGTCCACGGTGCTCACCGAACGCACCGACATCCTGACCGTCGGGCCGCTGCGCATCGAATTCTGGGTGTGCGGAACTTTCGAACTGCGCGACGGCAAGGTCTCCGTCTGGCGTGACTACTTCAGTCTGCGAGACGTCGCGTGGGGTGTGGTGACCGCGGTCGGCCGTGCAGTCGTCGGGAGCGGGACACGAAGTAGGCTTGCTCCGGCCTGAAATCACCTGCCGAAAGCGAGCGAACCTGCCATGCCCGAGAACACCACGCCTGACTCCTTCGACGCCGGCTTGGCTGTGCGCACCGAAGTCATGGGGGCCGATTTTGTCGACGCCGCCTTCGAGCGCACCCGCGGCACCGACAGCGAAGAACTGCAGAACTTCGTGACGGCCAATGTCTGGGGTTCGGTATGGACGCGTCCCGGACTGGATCGCCGCAGCCGCAGTCTGATCAATCTGGGGATGCTGATCGCGCTGCGCGCGGAGAACGAACTCAAAGGCCACGTACGCGGAGCCCTACGAAACGGCTTGACGCGCACCGAGATCGTCGAAACCGTGATCCACGCGAGCGCGTACTGCGGCGCGCCGGCGGGGCTGGCGGCGATGCGTGTCGTGCAAGAGGTTCTCGACAACGAACTCGGACCGCTGCAAAACTGAACTACTGAAAACCCAAGAATCTCCCCGTGCAGACCGAAGTCCGCACGGGGAGATCGCTTCTCAGGAAGTGGGGCCGAACTCCTCGAGCATGTCGGTCACCAACTCGGCGATCGGCGACCGCTCACTGCGCGTGAGTGTGATGTGCGCAAAAAGCGGGTGCCCCTTGAGCTTCTCGATGACGGCCGCAACTCCGTCGTGCCTACCCACTCGCAGGTTGTCACGCTGCGCGACGTCGTGCGTGAGAACCACCCGCGAGCCGGTTCCCAGACGAGAAAGCACTGTCAGCAGAACATTTCGTTCGAGTGACTGCGCTTCGTCGACGATCACGAACGAATCGTGCAGCGACCGACCGCGAATGTGCGTCAGCGGCAGCACTTCCAGCATTCCGCGGGCGAGAACCTCTTCGAGAACCTCTGGCGAAGCCAACCCGTCGAGAGTGTCGAAAACGGCCTGAGCCCACGGGCCCATCTTCTCGCTCTCACTACCGGGAAGGTAGCCGAGTTCTTGTCCGCCAACGGCATACAGCGGACGGAAGACGACGACCTTGCGCTGGGTGCGGCGCTCGAGAACGGCTTCCAAACCTGCTGTCAGAGCCAAGGCCGACTTACCGGTGCCTGCCTTGCCGCCGAGAGAGATGATGCCGATGCTCTCATCCATGAGGAGATCGAGCGCAATGCGCTGCTCGGCGGAGCGGCCGTGCAGCCCGAACGCCTCACGCTCACCGCGCACCAACTGAATGCGCTTGTCGGGAGTCACCCGACCGAGGGCGCTCGACGAGCCACCGAGCAGACGAAGACCCGTGTGACACGGCAGATCTCGTGCTTCGTCAAGGTCTAGGAAACCCTCGTTGAACAGCTCGTCGATGTCCGTCGAGGCGACGTCCAGCTCGGTCATGCCCGTCCATCCCGATGGCACGACGTCGTGAGCGTGGTACTCGTCGGCAGGTAGTCCCACCGCGCCTGCCTTCACACGAAGCGGTATGTCCTTACTGACGAGGACTACGTCCTTGCCCTCCGCCGCAAGGTTCAGCGCGCACGCCAGAATCCTCGAATCGTTACTGTCCGTGCGGAATCCGACGGGGAGGACCGCAGGGTCGGTGTGATTGAGTTCGACCTGCAGTGTCCCGTTCTCGGTGCCGATCGGTACCGGACGGTCGAGGCGGCTGTATTCGATCCGGAGATCGTCGAGCATGCGGAGCGATTCTCGGGCGAACCATCCCAGTTCGTGGTGGTGTCGCTTGCCTTCGAGTTCGCTGATCACGACCAGTGGCAGTACCACGTGGTGTTCGGCGAATCGAGTGACAGCCCATGGATCGGACAGTAGTACCGAGGTATCCAAGACGTACGTGCGAAGTGCATCTCCCGAATGATTCCCGGCTGATAGATCAGCCCGGGCCGAGTGGGCAGAGACGGAGCGTGATGCAGTCACGTTGGGCTCCTAGGTCTGCGCGGCACCCGCGCAAACTCAGCTCGCTGGGCCGGACGGCTCTGGTGTCAGGTGACGCTGTGTCAGCTGAAACAAGGGCCGGGCGCCGGCCCTCTCGTACTGAGTGCTTCAGTCACGATCAGAACCTCCCGCACAAGTAACTTCTGGTTACTCGTTACTGCCGACGGTACTGCGGATCGGACACTCGCGCCACGGAACGAGCCGCACATCTGGTGAACGCCAGGTAACAAAATGCCACTCGTGTGATTCAGCGTCACTCAGGACTCGATCAGACCCCACTTCGCGGCGCGCACCGCTGCCTGAACCCGCGAATTGGTTCCGGTCTTGACGAAGATGTTCTCGAGGTGGGTGGCGACAGTGCGACGGCTGACGAACAACTCCTCGGCGATCTCGACATTGCCCGCGCCCCTGGCCACCAATTGCAGTACTTGGATCTCCCGTGGGCTCAGATGGACACGATCGAGCGCCACCTGGTCCCCCACGACGCGCGAGCAGGCCGCGCTGGACGCCGCCACCACCTCGCGCACGCGATCGACGACGCCGGAATCCGCGAAGCTCATGTGCAGCAATCCGGTCACCTCACGGCCGGAGAACCCCAATGCGACCGACGCGCCCTCGGCGTACCCGGACGGCCGCAGAACATCGGTAACCATCTCGACCTGCTCGAATCGTGGCACGTCCTGCCAGAACACTGGCACGCCCGAAGCCTCCCGAATGATGCCGAAGAGATTGCGATCGGCGACGAAGTCGTCGAGCAGGAACTCGAGCACCCTGGCGTCGTATCCGGAACTCGCCAGAGCCCGATGTCGTCCGCTCGACGGGTCTCGGTACGTGACCGCCGCAGCCGAGTACGCGAGTCCACGTGCGCGAAGTTCTTCGGCACACAGGCCGAGAATGCCGTACGCCCCGGCCGCCGGCGATCGCGGCGCGAACATGTCAGGTCCAGCGCCGCGATCAGGCAGTACAGACGTCATCACACCAATCTAGCCAATCGTGTGAGCTAGGCCACCACCAGTGAATCGGCCGGCTTCCTGTCCGCCCACGGACGCACCGCTTCGAAGTTCGCGGCAGTCCGCAGAACCAGTGCGTCCTGGCGGTGGCGTGCGGCGATCTGCAGCCCCACCGGTCGACCGTCGGCGGTGAATCCGGCGGGCACGGTGATCGCGGGGTTGTTGAGCATGTTGTACGGGTAGGTGAAGAGCCAATCGAGCAACTGCTCACGCAACGACGCACCTTCGAGCCATGACGGCGCGAACTGACTGAGCGGGAACGTGGCCGAAGCCAAGGTCGGCGAGACCAACACGTCGTAGTCGTTCATGAACGTGGTCCACGTGTCCCACATGACGCCGCGGAATGCGTCGGCCCGCCCGACGTCGACACCGGTGAGCCGCTCGGCCTCGTGCATGATCTCGATCAGGTTGTCGTCGACCTCGCCGCGCTGGTTCTCCCAGTCGAGCAAGTCGTATTCGGAAGCGAAACCGGGAACCCAGATGCCGTTCCACATCGACTCCGACGGATTTCCCCACTGCGGGGTCGCCTCGGTGATCTGGGCACCCAATTCCTCGAATGCCGCCAGCGCGTCGAGGCACACCGCCAGCACCTCCGGATCAACATGGCCGAGGCCGAGATTCGTCGACCACGCGACGCGAAGCCCCTTCACGTCACCCTTCGCCGCTTCGACGTACGAGGTCTCCGCACGCTCGATCGAGAGCGGATCCGCATTGTCCGGCCCGGCCATGATGTCGAGCATCAGCGCGTTGTCGGCGACGGTCCTGGTGATCGGACCGTGGTACGCCCAGTTGTAGAAGCGCCCGGCCAGGATGGTCTGAGGAATGACGCCGGTGGTCGGTTTGAGCCCGACGACCCCGCAGAGCGCCGACGGGATACGCACCGATCCGGCGCCGTCACTGCCCTCGGCAAGTGGCCCGAGGCCTGCAGCCACGGCAGCCGACGCACCTCCGCTGGACCCGCCCGCGCTGTTGCCGAGCTTCCACGGGTTGTGCGTCGGCCCGTACAGGTGGTTGTCCGTGCCACCGTAGTAACCGCTTTCGGGAGTGTTCGTCTTTCCCAGGAACAGTCCGCCGGCGCCGCGCAGCCTGTCCACGACGACGGCATTTCCCGTCGCGATGTTGTCGGCCATCGGCTTCATCCCGAACGTGGTCGGCAGCCCGTCGACTGCCGTCAGATCTTTGATCGTGAACGGAACGCCGTGCAGCGGGCCGAGTTTCTCGCCCGATTCCTGTTGCCGTGAGAGTTCGGCCGCGTCGCGCGTGACCTGCTCGCGATCGAACTGCACTATCGCGTTGATCGACGGATTGACAGCGTCGACGCGCTGGATCATCGCTTCGGCAATCTCGTTGGGCGAGAGACTGTTCGACGCGACCGACGCCGCCATCTCGGTAGCGGAGAGCCAATGCAGATTCTGTTCGGTCATGGGGTTTCCTTCGCCGGAGGGGTGATGCTCTCAGGCTAGGAAGCGCCGAACTCGGCCACCATCGGTCATGTGACCGATGCCACAATCCGCGACTGGCAAAAAACCAGCGGCCCGGCCCCTCGAAAGGGACCGGGCCGTCGGTGAAGGAATACCTAGACGTTCTTGCTGAGCAGGCCCCAGTTCTCGAGACCGTCGTACAGCGGAAGGTCGAGGGCGAGCTTGGCGACGCGCGCACGCAGCGCCGGCAGATCCGCGTTGCCGGCCAGAGCGGTACCGATGATGTCGGCGACCTCGGTGAACTCGGTATCGCCGAATCCGCGGGTGGCCAACGCTGCGGTACCGATACGCAGACCGGAGGTGGTCATCGGCGGGCGGGGATCGAACGGAACAGCGTTGCGGTTGACCGTGATGCCGATTTCGTGCAGAAGGTCCTCACCCTGCTGGCCGTCGAGCTGCGAGTTACGCAGGTCCACGAGAACGAGGTGGACGTCCGTGCCGCCGGTCAGGACGCTGATGCCCTGGTCTGCGACGTCCTTGTTGCCCAGACGCTCGGCAAGGATGCGCGCACCGGAAAGGGTGCGTGCCTGACGATCCTTGAACTCTTCACCGGCAGCGATCTTGAAGGTGACTGCCTTGGCCGCGATGGCGTGCATGAGCGGTCCACCCTGCTGACCCGGGAAGACAGCGGAGTTGAGCTTCTTGGCCCACTCCTTCTTCGCCAGGATCAGGCCGGAACGCGGTCCACCGAGGGTCTTGTGGACGGTCGAGGACACGACGTCCGCGTACGGGACGGGCGACGGGTGCAGGCCTGCGGCAACCAGTCCGGCGAAGTGAGCCATGTCCACCCACAGGTACGCCCCGACCTCGTCGGCGATCGCACGGAACGCCGCGAAGTCCTGCTGACGCGGGTATGCGGACCAACCGGCAACGATGACCTTCGGCTTCTCGGCGAGGGCGATCGAGCGCACCTCGTCCATGTCGATGCGGTGATCTTCCTTGCTGACGCCGTAGGACGCGACGTCGTACAACTTGCCGGAGAAGTTCAGCTTCATGCCGTGCGTGAGGTGACCACCGTGGGCAAGGTCGAGGCCGAGCAGCTTCTCACCCGGGTTCATCAGTGCCATCAGAACAGCAGCGTTGGCCTGTGCGCCCGAGTGCGGCTGAACGTTCGCGAACTCTGCACCGAAGAGTTCCTTCGCACGGTTGCGCGCCAGATCCTCGATGACGTCGACGTGCTCGCAACCGCCGTAGTAACGACGTCCCGGGTAGCCCTCGGCGTACTTGTTCGTCAGGACGCTGCCCTGAGCCTGCAGAACCGAGCGGGGAACGAAGTTCTCCGACGCGATCATCTCGAGCGTGTCGCGCTGACGAGCCAATTCACCAGCCATCGCCTCGGCGACTTCGGGGTCGAGTTCGGCGAGTGATGCAGAGTTGACGTCGGAGCCGGGCACAGCGGTCATCGAGGAATCTCCAAGCTGGATGCGGAAACGAATGCGTCCAGTCTACGAAGTTCGCTCCCGCCGTCTCCACCCGGCACTAGGCAGCACGCAGAGAGCTGGGGACCAGCGGCTCGTCGAGCAGCCTGCGGAAGCGTTCGGTGCGCTCTGCGCCCACCGGCACCTCGTCCAGCCAGCCCCCGAGCAGCCGGTATCCCTCGACATACGTGCTGGTGTACGCCCGCCACAGCGGTGAAGACAGGAACTTGAGCGATTGGCGAGCGCGTTCCGGCGTCGACAGCGACCACCGTTCGAGGAACAGCGCCACGTCGTCGAGGCTGCGCCCCTCGTCGTGCAACATCAGAGCGGCATCCTGACGAACACTCAGCAGTTGCCCCGACGCGGCGGAGAGCCGTTGCGCCTTTTCCCCGTCGAAAGACAAGCCGAGATCGGCGTAGATGTCCTGCGCCCACAAGCCCCACTCCGGACCGACGATCGCTTCCAGCGCCAGATCTGCGAGGCCTTCGGCCATGATGCACTGCGGCGTGTTGACCAGGAACAGTGTCTGCTCGAGCTGACCCGAACCGACCAGACCGGCTTCCTTACGGCAATGCTCGGTGTGATGGCCGGGGTAGGACTCGTGCGCGATCAGCCGCGGCAGGTTGGCCATGAACTGCGGCAGATCCGAATTGATCGCAACCTTGGAGCGGTAGTCACCGAGGTAGTAGTTGAAGCCGGACCACGGCTTGTCCCCCACCACTTCGTATTCGACGGTTTCCGACGCCGGAAGCCCGAACGTGCCGCGGACCAGATCGCGCAGCGCACTCGACATTGCCTCGACGCACTCGTTCAGTCTCCCCGCGGGGATCTCGTCGGCCTTGCGATGCGCCTGCACTCGCTGCGCCAGCGGTCCCGGACCGGGCAGAACTTCACCCATCAACCGGTGAGCGTCGCTGTAGGCGTCCTCGTTTCCCTTTTCGATTCGTACGTCGAAGTACGCCTCCACCTCGTCCACGAAGCCGATGTCCTCACCCGCGAACTTGCGCCCGGAGCATTCCAGGGCGCGGAGGTGAACGTCGATGAAATGAGCGCGCTCGGCATTCAGACCACTTCCGGCCAGCTCGCCCCGCAATTCACGTGCCGTGCGGGCAAGTTCACGCGGATCGGGCTTCGGGGCGCTCTCGATCTGCTTACGCAGCGCCGGGTCACCGGTGAACGCGTCGACGAACCCGTCTTCGAGACGGTCGAAACCCAGTCCGAGCAGCAGATATTGGCGAACAAGTGTGTCTGGATCCATAACGACCGAGCCTAGCCGCTCGCTCCGGAATGCCACCCGGCGAAAGTCCCGGACGTGGCACCGAGCACAATCCGACTATGCACTCGGATCGTGCGCACACGCGCCTGGCTTGCTCGCATAGCTGTTTCGTCCGCCGGGCCCCGGGTTCACTACATGCCGGTGAGCTGGGCTGATGGCGCGCACCAACGAATCGAGTCCCTACGTCGAGTTCGACCGCAAGCAGTGGCGGACACTGCGTAAGTCGACGCCGCTGGTGTTGACCGAGGACGAGTTGTACGGCCTGCGTGGTCTCGGCGAGCAGATCGATCTCGAAGAAGTTGCCGAGGTTTATCTCCCCCTCGCACGTCTGATCCACCTGCAGGTGGCGGCACGCCAACGGCTGTTCGCGGCCACCGCGACGTTCCTCGGTGAGAAGCATCCCGACCGTCAGGTGCCCTTCGTCATCGGTGTCGCCGGTTCGGTCGCGGTCGGAAAATCCACGACTGCTCGTGTGCTGCAAGCTCTCCTGGCCCGCTGGGACCACCATCCACGCGTCGACCTCGTCACCACGGACGGATTCCTCTATCCGACCAGGGAACTCCAGCGTCGGGGCATCATGCACCGCAAGGGTTTTCCCGAAAGTTACGATCGCCGCAAGCTGTTGCGCTTCGTCACCGAAGTCAAGTCCGGGGCGGAAGAGGTAGCGGCGCCGGTCTATTCGCATACGTCGTACGACATCATCCCGGGCCAGTACCACCTGATCCGCCAGCCTGACATCCTCATCATCGAGGGCCTCAACGTCCTGCAGACCGGCCCGCGTCTGATGGTCTCCGATCTGTTCGACTTCTCGATCTACGTCGACGCCCGTATCGAGGACATCGAAGCCTGGTACATCCAGCGGTTCCTCGCGCTACGCAACACGTCGTTCGCCGATCCGAACGCTCACTTTCACCACTACTCCGGCCTCTCCGACCGTGACGCGACCATCGCGGCGAAGGAGATCTGGAACTCGATCAATCACCCGAACCTGGTGGAGAACATTCTCCCCACCCGCCCCCGCGCAACCCTGGTGCTGCGCAAGGACGCCGATCACACGATCAACCGGCTCCGACTGCGCAAGCTCTGAGACGGCTCAGGCGCCGAACCGGCGGTGCCGCGCCGCGTAGTCACGCAAGGCTCGAAGAAAGTCGACTCGACGGAACTCGGGCCAGTACGCCTCGGTGAACCAGATTTCCGAATAAGCGCTCTGCCACAACAGGAATCCGGAGAGCCGCTGCTCGCCGGAGGTGCGGATCACCAGATCCGGATCGGGCTGTCCCGACGTGTACAGATGACCGTCGATGCCGTCGACCGTGACGGCCTGGATCAGTTCGTCTCCGCTCAGACCCGCACCGATCTTGTCGCGCAGGAGCGACTGGACGGCGTCGGCGATCTCCTGACGCCCGCCGTATCCGATCGCGACGTTGACATGTGTCCCGGTTCGGCCACTGGTCCCCGCCGCCGCTTCCCGCAAGCGCCTGGACTGCTCGGGGGGCAGAAGATCGAGAGCACCGACGATCTGCACACTCCAGTTCTTGCCGGGCCCGGAGATCTCTTCGACGACGTCGGTGATGATCTCGAGGAGCGTGTCGAGTTCTTCCGGCTCGCGGCGCAGGTTCTCGGTCGAGAGCAGGTAGATGGTTGCCATCTCGATTCCGGCGGCGTCGCACCACTCGAGCAATTCGGCAATTTTGAGCGCGCCCATGCGGTGCCCGTGACTGACATCGGTGAAGCCGTTCTCGCGAGCCCATCGCCGGTTTCCGTCACACATCACGGCTACGTGCCGTGGGTGCGCGAGACCGTCGAGATGACTGAGGAGCCGTCGCTCGTAGATGCTGTACAGCAGTCCGCGCAGATTCACCGTGACATCACCATGGTGTCAAAGACTACGCCCGGCAGTGACAGCCACATGCGAGCGCCGTCACGCTTTTTGTACGCGTCGAAAACCCGCAGGTAGGTTATGCTACTGGTGCGTAACCTACGGTACCGTAGGTTACGTAGTTCGCAACAGCACGGAACGAGAGGGGTTGCACATGACGGCATTCGGGCTCGACGAGCTTCCGGTCAAACCACGCATGCGCGGTTGGATCCATCTGTGGGCGCTCGGTGTCTCCGTCGTCGCGGGCATCGTTCTCGTCTCCGTAGCCGGCGCTCAGGTGGGCGCCAAGGCGGCTTGGGCAACCGCGATCTACAGCATCACGATCTGCGGCCTCTTCGGCATCAGCGCGACGTATCACCGCATCCAGTGGCAGACCGTCAAGGGCCGTACGTGGATGAAGCGTGCTGACCATTCGATGATCTTTCTCTTCATCGCCGGCAGCTACACACCGTTCGCCATGCTCGGCCTTCCCACCCACACCGGCAAGATCATTCTTGCGATCGTGTGGGCAGGTGCACTGGCCGGCGTTGCCCTCAAGATGCTCTGGCCCACCGCGCCGAAATGGGTGGGGGTACCGCTCTACCTTCTCCTCGGCTGGGCGATCGTTCCCGTGGTCGGTGAACTGACACACCAGGTCGGTGTGGCGCCGATGGTGCTGCTGCTCGTCGGCGGAATCTTCTACAGCGTCGGCGCAATTCTGTACGCGACAAAATGGCCCAACCCGTGGCCGACGACGTTCGGGCATCACGAGTTCTTCCACGCTGCCA
This sequence comes from Rhodococcus sp. APC 3903, assembly GCF_030407755.1. Lineage (NCBI taxonomy): Bacteria > Bacillati > Actinomycetota > Actinomycetes > Mycobacteriales > Nocardiaceae > Rhodococcus > Rhodococcus sp. APC 3903. Next base: position 142,477 of record NZ_JASDCV010000012.1, on the reverse strand, counting down.
CTGTCATTGCAGCGATCTGCCACTACATCGCGGTATGGCTCGTCGTGTTCAACTGATTCGCCAGTTCCACCACCGTCGTCACCGGCCGATCACACACGAATCCCCGACAGATGTACGCGGCTTCACCGTCGTCGACAAGGGGGCGATCTGCAAGCAGCGGTGAAGAATCCGGCGCTCCGCCGACAACCACTGCACCACCCGGGGCAAGCCGCCGGGCATCGGCCAACAGCGAACCTTCCCCGACGACGGCCACCTGTATCGGACCACGCAACGATGCTTCCGCCACTGTGAGCCAGTGTCCCGCCGACCGAGGCGCACGCTCGAGCGGCAGCGTGGCCCTCGCCAGCGCGTCCGCCGCGGCCTGGGCGTAACGAGAGGATCGATCGGCATCGGTCAACGCCGCCGCGGTCAACAGAGCCTCCGCGACGCTCGACGCACCGGACGGCGTCGCGCCGTCCAACGGGTCTCGGGGCCGTGTGACGAGGGACTCCGCGAAATCGGCCGTGTCGAACCAGCTTCCCGGCTCGGCCGGATCGGCGAAGTGGTCGAGCGTGACGTCGAGCAACTGCTGCGCCGCATCGAGCCACCGCGCGAATCCCGTTGCCTGGTAGAGAGCCAGGAGGCCGGTGGCCAACATTGCGTAATCCTCGAGCACTGCCGTCGGGGTGCCGACAGCCCCGCCGAGGGAAGCGCGACGCAAATGACCGTCCACCAGGTGAAGGTCGAGAAGAGCGCCAGCGCACTCGGCCGCCGCCGCGATCCAGTCGGATCGATCCAGGGCAAGTCCCGCTTCCGTCAAAGCCGTGACGGTCAACCCGTTCCAGGCCGTCACCACTTTGTCGTCGCGGCCAGGCTGTGGACGCTGAGCCCGGGCGGCGCGTAGAGCGTCGGAGACCGTCTGCCAGCGCGACCAGTCGTCGGGGTCACGGAGCAATTGCAATACCGACGCACCCTCTTCGAATGTTCCGGTATCGGTGACCCGGAACAAGTCCGCCGCCCACTGCCCGTCCTCCGCACCGAGTACCTCGACCAGCTGCGTCGGCGTCCATACGTACGTGAGGCCTTCGACGCCGTCGGTGTCGGCATCGAGAGCCGAAGCGAAGCAACCGTTCTCGGTCAGCAGATCGGAGAGCAAAAATCCTGCGGTCTCCCTGGCTATGCGGGTGGCCAGGTCCGATCCGGTCCGCCGCGCCCAGTGCGCGTAGAACCGCAGGAGCAACGCATTGTCGTAGAGCATCTTCTCGAAGTGCGGAACCACCCACTCGGCATCGACCGAGTAGCGCGAGAATCCCCCGCCCAACTGGTCGTAGATACCGCCGCGTGCCATTGCTTCGGCGGTGCGCTCGATACCGCCGAGGATCTCGCCCGAACCCGTTCGCTCGAACTGTCGGAGCAGCCCCTCCAGTAGTGCCGACGGTGGAAACTTCGGTGCCCCACCGAATCCCCCGCGCGGGATGTCCTCGTCACCGAGGATCGATCGACCCGCCGCGTTCAGCAGTTCGGCGTCGATAGGCGCTCCGCTGTACGGAATTCCGCCAGACGCGCGCTGAAGTTCCGTGACGATCGACTGCGCCGCGTTGTCGACCTCGTCGCGCCGATTCGTGAAGGTGTCGGCTATCGCTTCGAGAAGCTGTGTGAACGACGGCATTCCGCCGCGAGGCCTCGGCGGGTAGTACGTGCCGCAGTAGAACGGTGAACCGTCGGGAGTCAGAAAACAGGTCATGGGCCAGCCGCCCTGACCGGTCATCGCGACCGTCGCATTCATGTAGACGGCGTCGATGTCGGGACGCTCTTCGCGGTCCACCTTCACACAGACGAAGTTCGCGTTCATGACGGCCGCGATCTCGGCGTTCTCGAACGACTCGTGCGCCATGACGTGGCACCAGTGGCACGCCGAGTATCCGATCGAGAGAAGGATCGGCACGTTGCGCTCGCGCGCCCACTCCATCGCCTCTTCGCCCCACTGTTGCCAGTGGACCGGATTGTCGGCGTGCTGACGCAGGTAAGGGCTCGAGGACCCACCCAGGTTGTTCCGCAGCCGTGGGTCCATCGTCGCTACCTCGTTCGTCTCAGGATTCTTGCTTCGGCTTCTTCTCGGTAGAGACGTTCGGTTCCGCCGGGCTCGGAGCTGTGATCGCTCCCCGGTCGGTGCCTTCGTCTGCCTGCTGATCGAGTTCGGGATGATCCGGTTCGAACGTTTCCGGCAGCTTCTTGAGCTGGCGATTCATCGACCGAACCAAGAGGATCACACCGATGAGCAGCGCAAGAATCACCAGCAGGCCGACCGGAGACGACTTTCCGAACTCCGGACCGGATGGGTTACTCGGGGTCTGAGCAAGAAATTGTGTGGTGCCGAGAACTACCTCGGCGGACAGAGCATTCACTTCTGAGCGTCCTCTTCGAGACCTGCGAACAGGTCGGTTTCCGGAATGGACGTGGTGACCCGCGTCTTGGCGAGCTCGAATTCCTCGGTGGGCCAGATCTTCTGCTGAATATCGAGCGGCACAGCGAAGAACGAACCGTTGGGATCGATCTGCGTCGCGTGCGCACGCAGAGCGTCGTCACGCTGGGGAAAGTAGTCGCCGCACGTGACCTGAGTGGTCACCCGGACCATCATGTCGCCGCGCTCGGTCTTCCACTTCTTGAGCCAGTCCGCCATCGGGAACGGCTCACCGCGACGCTCGTACTCCTCCTGGAAGAGTTCGAGGCGCTTACGGATGAATCCGTGCGAGTAGTAGACCTTCTTGATTTCCCACGGCTGACCGTCCTCGGGGAAGTACTCGGGATCGGCAGCGGCCTCGTAGGCAGCCATCGACACCTCGTGGCACCGGATGTGGTCCGGGTGCGGGTATCCGCCGTTCTCGTCGTACGTCGTGACGACGTGGGGACGGAACTCGCGAATCACCTTGACCAGAGCGCGCGTCGACTCTTCGAGCGGAACGAGGGCGAAGCACCCTTCGGGCAGCGGAGGAAGAGGATCACCCTCGGGGAGCCCGGAATCGACGAAACCGAGCCAGCGCTGCTTCACGCCCAGGATGCGAGCGGCCTCGGCCATCTCCTCCTGGCGAACTTCGCTGATTCGATCGCGGACACCGGGAACGTCCATGGCCGGGTTGAGAATGTCGCCACGCTCACCCCCGGTGAGCGTCAGGACCATCACTTCGTGGCCTTCGGCTGCATAACGGGCGGTGGTGGCCGCACCCTTGCTCGACTCGTCGTCGGGATGGGCATGGACGGCCATGAGCCGGAATCCGCTCACGTGTTCGTTCACCTCAACTTCACCTGTAGCCGTTGCCGGCAGTTCACTTGTAGCCGTCACCGGCAGTTCACCTGTAGCCGTCACCGGCAGTCTTCGAGTCACACGCTGTGCACCGCTCGGATTACTCCGGGTGGTTGCCGTCAAACGTACCGACTGCCGACAAACCTACCGACGGCGCGACGGGACACGTCCTCTATAGTTCCACCCGAGAGTTCCTGGCGCAGCCGTGACCCCTTCGGTAATTCGGCGGGACACAGTCAGTTGCTGCACGACACGTGAACTCGAGTCTTCGAGAGCAGAGTGATGAGCAAACCGCTTCCCCAAGATCGGTACCCGAGCACAACTCGCACGGGCAGTCCCCGCAAGTGGATGGTGTGGGCTCTGACCGCACTCGTCATCGTCGTAGGCGGCGGAATCGCGTACTACGCGTACGGAAAATTTGCGGTCAAGGAAATCGAGACCGAGACCATCTCGTTCGACATCGCCAACGACTCCACGGTGAAGATCCGCTTCACCGTCACACGCGACGACTCGTCACGTGACGCGATGTGCATCGTGCGCGCTCGCTCGAAGGACGGATCCGAAACCGGACGACGTGAGGTCTACGTCCCGTCCTCCGAGCATCAGACCCTCGAGTTCAACACCGAGGTCAAGACGTCCCAGCCGCCAGGCATGGCCGACGTCTACGGCTGTAGCTTCGACGTTCCGGAGTACCTGACCAAGAGCTGACCTCGGAATGCATCCACCCTGCCGGACGTTTGGCGCCGGACAGGGCGGGTAGTCATGCGTGATAGAATTGCCCGATACACGGTTCCGGGTGGAACCGTGTATTGCTGCATTGACGCAAGGTTTGACGGCAAGGTTGCATCCCTGGTGGTGCTTCCGAGTCGTTGTTCGCTGCTGTTGCAGCGATCGTCGAGGGAGCCCCCGGCTCCGACTACTAGGGAGTGATCGAGATGACCGAGACCCAGGTGACCTGGCTTACCCAGGAATCACATGACAGGCTCAAGAACGAACTCGACCAGCTCATCGCCAATCGCCCGGTCATCGCCGCCGAGATCAACGAGCGTCGCGAAGAGGGTGACCTGAAAGAGAACGGCGGCTACCACGCTGCCCGCGAAGAGCAGGGTCAGCAGGAAGCCCGCATTCGCCAGCTCCAGGAGCTGCTGAACAGCGCAAAGGTCGGCGAGGCCCCCACTCAGTCCGGTGTTGCACTGCCCGGATCCGTAGTCAAGGTCTACTACGACGGCGACGAGAGTGACACCGAGACGTTCCTCATCGCTACCCGCGAAGAAGGCGCACGTGACGCCAAGCTCGAGGTCTACTCCCCGAACTCACCGCTGGGCGGCGCGCTGCTCGAAGCCAAGGTCGGCGACACGCGTGAGTACAACCTGCCCAACGGCAGCACCATGAAGGTCACCCTGCTGAGCGCGGAGCCTTACCACAGCTGATCGGCTGTACCAGCTCTGAAAAGAAGCGCCACCCGACTCGGTCGGGTGGCGCTTCTTGCTCTGTCGGCGTTGCAGTTCCGGCCCACTCACACCACGCGGCGAGCCTTCATGCCTGCGAAGATCGGGCCGACCTTCACCACGTCACCGAATGTGGGTGCGTGAAGCATCTGTCCGTTCCCGACATAGATCGCCACGTGGCCGGGACCGCCTGCCTGCCAGTTGCCGAACAACAGGTCACCGGGCTGCGCCTGATCCAGCGGGACCTCGACGCCGACGCCCCACTGTGTCTCCGAGGTCCGGGGCAGAGTCACTCCGGTGGCCGCGTGGATCGCGTACGACGTCAGACCCGAGCAGTCGAACCCGCCCATCGAGGGCCCGTTGATGTTTCCGCCGCCCCACACGTACGGCAATCCGAGAAACTTCAGACCGGCCTCGACGACACCGCCAACGGCAGCGGCGAGGTTGTTGTAGTCGAAGGGTGCGAGCATCAGAGCGAACGAGTCCTGCAACGATTTGATCTGTGCGACAAACGGAGCGGCGACCGCCTGCTCCGCGGGAACCTTGCCCGCCTTGTCGGCGGGAACGCCGCCCGCTTCGCGAACTGCGTCCGGCCCGACGTCGTAGGCAGCGAGCGCGAGGTCGACGGTATCGCCCTCGACCTCACCGGACTTCTGCCAGGACTGCGCTTGCTTCACGAGATCGCACAACCGGTATCCGGTTGTCATCACCGGATCGGCAACGCCCAGGATGTCCATCTTTCCGTCGCCGTCACCGTCCTTGCCGTATGCCGTCCACGCTGCGGTGGTGAAGCGGCCAGGCCCGCGCCCACCTTCCGGTGAGATGTCGGTATCGGGTCCGTACTTGAATCCGTTCTCGACCGAGTACAGCGAAGCGATCACCGCGGGCGTGATCTCCGAGCACAGAGCACCGGCCTTCTTGATCCACGGCGCGAACACCGCCACCGCTCCAACGGGCGCCAATGTCGCTCCCGGAAAGTTGGAGGGTACGGAAGGCACGATTCCCTCAGGTGTGTCCTGAGTTCGTGCCGGTCCGTTCCAGGCTGCAAGTGAGACTGCAGCATTCGAAGACTCGTTCTTCTCGACTTGTGCGGGCGCTCCGAGAGTTCCACTCATCACGCCCAGTGCGGTGCCGATCGACACAGCGATCGCCAGGACACCGACTGCCATCCGAACCTCCGATAAACCTCTGAAAATCTACGTACGTGGTCGTACCCGAAACTTGTCGGTGCGAACATCTACCCTTTCGAACATGCATTCGACACGGCTCAGTCTCGCGACTCCTGTAACCAATGTCTCATTTATCTCGGTGGGCGTTACGCAAATGACTACAGACACCAAGGCTTTTCTCAGGTTCGGCGTGCAAGCTGAGTGCATGAGCGACGATCGGCCACGACCCGCCCGGGGACGCACTACGGTGTATCGACCCGTTCGCCTCGCCCTCGCAGCCACGGCTGTGGCGGGAGCGCTCGCAAGCGGCGGACTTTCACTCGTTTCTTCTCCCACTGCCACGGCACTCGCGCCGGACACCTCGGCTTCTCACACCAAGAATCCCGTAGCGAAGCGGCCCGTCGTGGTCGCCGGATTCGGAACCCCGGACGCCGTCTCCAACGGTTCGTGAGCACTCCGCGCTCGGCCTCCGAGTGGCTCACGTGGGGTGTGCAGGCCCGGGTCGTCGTCACCGACCCTGAGGTCCTTCCCTCCGCGGCCAGCCTGGTTCGCGGATACCTCACCGCTGCCGACGCTGCCACCAATCGAGATCGTGCCGACTCCGAGATTCGTACCTATGTCAGCGCCGCGAGCAACGTCGACGGCGTCGCCGTGACCCCGATGTTCGCGCACTTCCTCGAAGACGCGTTGGCTGTCGCACGACTGACCGACGGCAAACTCACGCCGACGGCCGGGTCGGCAGACCCTCACTCCTGGTGGAAGATTCGCGTCGAGAACAACCGCGTGTACAGCCCGGACGACGTCGTTCTCGATCTGTCCGCGACGGCCCGCGCCAGTTCAGCGGACCACTGCGCGGCATCCACCGCCACGCTTCTCGGGTGCGGAGTACTGGTCGGCCTCGGCGGGGACATCGCGGTTGCCGGCCCGGCGCCGGAAGACGGCTGGCAGATTCAGGTTCAAGACCTGCCCGGCGACCCGACGTGCCAGGTAGCGCTTCCTTCCGACTGCGGGATCGCCACGGCCAGCACCGTCAAACCACTGCACCGCGAATCGACGGCGACGCCGATGTGGCGCACGGTGTCGGTGATTGCGCCCTCCTGCGCCCAGGCCGCCGCATTCAGTCGGGTTGCGGTCGGCATGGGCGGTTCGGCCATCGACTGGCTACATCAACTCGACGTACCCGCCAGGCTGGTCGACCAGGAGTATCGCGTAACGGTTCTGGGCGGCTGGCCTGACGAGTAAGTCGCGTCAGTTCTGCAGTCGTACGGCGTAGCCGGCACGGTCGAAGGCTGTGAGAAGTTCCGCCTTGTTGTCCGGACCCCGTGTCTCGACGGTGAGGAAGACTTCCACTTCGTCGAGCGCGAGTTCGCCACCGGTACGGGAATGGATGACGTCGACCACGCTGGCGCCGTTCGCTCGAACCACTTCGAGCAACGAGACCAGTGCGCCCGGCCGATCGTCGATGGTGATGTGAACGCCGAGGAACCGTCCGGCCGCTCGCAGACCGTGCGAGATGACGTGCGTGAGAAGTAGCGGATCGATGTTGCCGCCGGAAAGCACGGCGCACACCTGCCCTGTCAGTCCCAGCTCCTCCGGAGAGCAGGTCATCAAGGCCGCAACGGCCGCAACGCCGGCCGGTTCGACGATGAGCTTGGCGCGTTCGAGGCACAGCAGGAGCGCTTTGGACAGCGCTTCCTCGCTGACCGTCACCACGGCATCGACATGGGCGGCAACTTCGGCGAACGGAACCTCGCCAGGGCAGCCAACGGCGATACCGTCTGCCATCGTGGACATCGACGCCAAGGCGGTCGGCTTCCCGGCTGCCAACGACGCCGGCCAGGCAGCCGCCGTCTCGGCCTGCACTCCGACGATGCGGACCTGCGGGCGTACAGCTTTGACTGCTGCGGCCACTCCGGCGATCAACCCACCGCCGCCGGTGGGGACGAGGATAGTGCCGACCTCAGGCAGTTGCTCGAGGATTTCGAGCCCCACAGTCCCCTGCCCCGCCACGACGTCCTCGTGATCGAACGGGTGGACCAGAACTGCTCCCGTCCGGTCCGCGAATTCGCGAGCGGCCACGAGCGCGTCGTCGACAGTCGAACCGTGCAGGTGGACCTGAGCTCCATATGCCTTGGTGGCCACCAACTTCGGCAGCGGCGCACCCGTCGGCATGAAGACGGTCGACTTGATTCCCAGTTCTGTTGCAGACCAGGCAACTCCCTGCGCATGGTTACCGGCACTGGCCGCCACGACGCCCGCTGCCCGTTCCTCTGCGGAAAGATTGGCAATGCGGTTGTACGCACCGCGCGGTTTGAAAGAGCCGGTGCGCTGCAGGTTTTCACATTTCAAGCTCACGGCGAAGCCGGTGGTTTCGGACAACACTCGCGAGGCCACGACCGGGGTGCGTCGCATGACCGGGGCGAGCAGTTGCTGTGCAGCCTTTATCTGTTCGAGATTCACGCATGCCTCCAGAAAGTGCGCCTCCACACCCTCGTGAGGTGTGAAGGCGCACTGCAGATTCGAAGTCGAATTACTGTAGAGCGAAGATCAGGACAGCGCTTGCTCGATGTCGCCGACCAGATCGGAGGCGTCTTCGATGCCGACCGACAGGCGAACCAGATCGTCGGGAACCTCGAGAGCGGAACCGGCCGTCGAGGCGTGGGTCATCGCGCCGGGGAACTCGATGAGAGATTCGACGCCGCCGAGAGATTCTGCCAGCGTGAAGATCTCGGTGCGCGAGCACAGGTCGAGAGCTGCCGCCTTGCCGCCCTTGAGGCGGACGGAGATCATGCCGCCGAAGCGTCGCATCTGCTTGGCCGCGACCTTGTGTGACGGATGCGAAGCCAGGCCCGGGTAGATGACGCTGGCAACCGCGGGGTGGCCGTCGAGCAATTCGACGACCTTCTCCGCGTTGTCACTGTGACGCTCCATGCGCAGCGCCAGTGTCTTGATTCCGCGCAACGTCAGGAACGCGTCGAACGGGCCGGGAACGCCACCGGATCCGTTCTGCAGGAACGCAAACGCGGTATCCAGTTCTTCGTCGTTGCAGACGAGAGCGCCACCGACCACGTCGGAGTGTCCGCCGATGTACTTGGTCGTGGAGTGCAGCGCGATGTCGGCACCGAGCTGCAGCGGCTGCTGCAGGTACGGCGACGCGAAGGTGTTGTCCACCACGATCTTTGCGTTGCCCTCGTGGGCGACCTCGGCAAGAAGCTCGATGTCACCGATATTGAGCAGCGGGTTCGTGGGCGTCTCGACCCAGACCAGCTTGGTGTTGGACTTCATCGCCGCGCGCACCGCATCGACGTCGGACACCGGAGCCGGGGTGTACTCGATCCCCCACTGCGTGAACACCTTGTCGATGAGACGGAAGGTTCCGCCGTACGCGTCGTCGGGGATGACCAGGTGATCGCCCGGTCGAAGTACCGAACGGAGCAGGCAGTCGGTGGCCGCCATTCCCGAACTGAACGCTCGGCCGTAGGTTCCGGATTCGAGCGCGGCAAGGTTCGCCTCGAGCGGGCGACGGGTGGGGTTGCCCGTTCGCGCGTACTCGAAGCCACTGCGCATTCCACCGACGCCGTCTTGGGCGAAGGTGGAACTTGCGTAGATCGGCACGTTGACCGCGCCGGTCAGCGGATCGGGTTCGTAACCCGCATGCACCGCTTTCGTGGAGAAACCCTGCCAGCTGATGTTGTCGGCCTTGCTGCGTTGCTCACTCATGGTCCCCAGCCTAATGGCGCCGGCACCGGCGCAGGAATCCGTACTCAGGAATCCGAACTCAGGAAACCCAGGAGATCGTGGCGCGTGATGACACCGACCGGCTTGCCGTCGTCGACGACCATGAGTGCGTCGGTGTCACCGAGCGCCTTCGTGGCAGCCGAGACCGGCTCGCCGGAACCGATGAGCGGGAACGGCTTGCTCATGTGCTTCTCGACGGAATCCGCAAGGTGCGCACGGCCTTCGAATACCGCGCTCAGCAGATCTCGCTCGGACACGCTTCCGGCGACCTCGCCTGCCATGACCGGCGGTTCCGCTCCGACGACGGGCATCTGGGACACGCCGTACTCGCGCAGGATCTCGATCGCGTCGCGCAGAGTCTCCGACGGGTGAGTGTGAACGAGGTCCGGCAGCTCGCCCGACTTGCCGCGCAGGACGTCGCCGACGGTGGGGACGTTGGTCTTGCCGTCGAGTGGGGTGCGCAGGAATCCGTACGACGCCATCCACTGATCGTTGAAGATCTTGGACAGGTAGCCGCGGCCGCCGTCCGGGAGGAGGACGACGATCAGAGCGTCGGGGCCTTCGCGCTTGGCTACTTCGAGGGCAGCGACGACGGCCATACCGCAGGAACCGCCGACCAGCAGCCCCTCTTCGCGGGCGAGGCGACGCGTCATCTCGAAGGAATCGGCATCCGAGACGGCGATGATCTCGTCCGGGATGGACGGGTCGTATGCCGACGGCCAGAAGTCTTCGCCGACGCCTTCGACCAGGTACGGGCGACCGGTGCCACCGGAGTAGACGGAGCCTTCGGGGTCTGCGCCGATGACCTTGACCTTGCCGCCCGAAACTTCCTTGAGGTAGCGGCCGGTGCCGGTGATGGTGCCGCCGGTGCCGACGCCCGCGACGAAGTGCGTGATCTTGCCGTCGGTGTCGGCCCAGATCTCGGGACCGGTGGTCTCGTAGTGGCTCTCCGGTCCGCCCGGGTTGGAGTACTGGTTGGGCTTCCAGGCGCCGGGGATCTCACGGGTGAGGCGGTCGGAGACGCTGTAGTAGCTGTTCGGGTTGTCCGGTGCGACGGCCGTGGGGCACACGACCACCTCGGCGCCGTAGGCACGCAGGACGTTGCGCTTGTCTTCGCTGACCTTGTCTGGGCAGACGAAAACGCACTTGTATCCACGCTTTTGCGCCACGAGTGCCAAGCCGATTCCGGTGTTGCCCGAAGTCGGCTCGACGATGGTGCCGCCAGGCTTCAGTTCACCCGAAGCCTCGGCTGCGTCGATCATCTTGACGGCGATGCGGTCCTTGGAGCTACCGCCAGGGTTGAGGTATTCGACCTTGGCTGCCACCGTGCCGAAGTTTTCGCCCGTGACGGACGTGAGCTTGACGAGTGGGGTGTTGCCGATGAGGTCGACGACGTGTTCCGCGATGCGCATTCGTCCATGTTCCCAGATGAAAGAAAACGGTGCGCGCGGACGTCGGGCGAAGGTGGTGCAATCCGGCTAGATTGGCAAGTGTGAGTCGAACCGGACTGAAAGCGTCGGTGGCCACGGTGGTGGCCGGATCGAGTGCAGGCACGCTCTCCTGGTTGGGCTACAACTATCTGATGTCGCAGGCGGGGGCGGCCCGCGGGGTGATCGGTCGCAATATCGCCAAGCCACCCGAGGCGGACGGGGTGTACGCACCCGGCGCCGACAGCCCGGAACTCTGGTGGCGGGCCGTGCCCTTCGATCTCCACTTGATGATCTTCGGCGATTCGTCGGCGGCCGGCGTCGGCGCGCTGACGGCGTCGGAAGTTCCGGGTGTGCAGGTCGCGAAGCTGCTTGCGAGTGAAACCGGGAAGCGAATCCGTTTGAGCACCAAGGCCATCGGCGGCGCCACCTCACGCGGGTTGAGTGGGCAGGTCGACGCCATGTTCGTCGCCGGCCCTCCCCCGGATGCTGCCGTGATCCTGATCGGCGCCAACGACGTCACGGCGAAGAACGCAATTCATGCTTCGGCAAAACGCCTCGGCGACGCGGTACGACGGCTACGCGAGAGTGGCGCCGTCGTTGTTGTCGGCACCTGCCCGGATCTGGGGGTGGTCACGGCTATCCCACAACCACTGCGCTCCGTGGTGCGTGAATGGGGTCATCGTCTCGCGCTCGCCCAGGCGTCCGCGACCAGAAACGCCGGGGGTCATCCCGTTCCACTAGCCGACCTGCTGGCCAAGGAATTCCTGGCCTCGCCCGACACGATGTTCTCGGCTGATCGTTTCCACCCGTCGGCGGCCGGCTACGAACTCGCGGCGAAGCAGATCGTCCCGGTTCTCGCGTCGGCTCTGGGTGAGTGGCAGGGTGGCCCGCTACCCGAACTCCCCCATGTCTCGGAGGCGGCGCAAGCTCGCACCGTCGCGGCCCGACTGACGGCAGCGGCAACCCAGTGGAAAGCCTTCGCGAGACGCACCAAACCCGCAGTTCAGCGCCCCGACGTCAACTGAGTGAGACTGCGTGACCACCATCTGGGAGCGGCAACGTAAATTGTAAGTCGAAGCTGCATTCAACTTGCCCTGCTCGACGGCGTTTCAAGCCGCCCACGAGCAGTACACAAAAGGAGTTTTCATGCCCGAGGCAGTAATCGTCTCAGCAGTACGGTCGCCCATCGGCCGCGCAATGAAGGGTTCGCTCAAGGACATCCGCCCGGATGACCTCGCAACTCAGATGGTTGCCGCCGCGTTGGCAAAGATCCCCGAGCTCGACCCCACCGAGATCGACGACCTCATGCTCGGTTGCGGCCAGCCCGCCGGCCAGTCGGGCTTCAACATCGCCCGCGTCGTCGCCGTTCAGCTCGGCTACGACTTCCTCCCCGGTGTGACGGTCAACCGTTACTGTTCCTCCTCGCTGCAGACCACCCGTATGGCATTGCACGCCATCCGCGCAGGCGAGGGCGACGTCTTCATCTCCGCCGGCGTCGAGTCCGTCTCCAGTTTCATCACGGGCAACGCCGACGGCCTACCCAACACCAAGAACCCGCTCTTCGACGCAGCGCAGGCTCGTAGCGCCAAGCTCGCCGAGGGTGGAGTCGCCTGGACCGATCCTCGCGAAGAAGGCCTGATCCCCGACGTGTACCTGGGCATGGGCCAGACCGCCGAGAACGTCGCTTCAGCCACCGGCATCACCCGCGAAGACCAGGACCGCTGGGCAGTGCGCAGCCAGAACCGCGCCGAGGAAGCCATCGCTCGCGGCTTCTTCGAGCGTGAGATCACGCCCGTCACGCTCGCCGACGGCACCGTCGTCTCCAAGGACGACGGCCCCCGCGCCGGCACCACCTACGAGGGCATCAGCGGCCTCAAGCCCGTCTTCCGCCCCGACGGCACCGTCACCGCCGGCAACGCCTGCCCGCTCAACGACGGCGCAGCCGCACTGGTGATCATGTCCGACACCAAGGCGAAGGCACTCGGCCTGACCCCGCTCGCTCGCATCGTCTCCACCGGCGTCTCGGGCCTGTCCCCCGAGATCATGGGCCTCGGCCCGATCCAGGCCGTCAAGAACGCCCTGAAGATCGCCGGCAAGTCGATCTCCGACATCGACCTGTTCGAGATCAACGAGGCATTCGCCGTGCAGGTCCTCGGATCCGCTCGCGAACTGGGCATCGAAGAGGACAAGCTCAACATCTCCGGTGGCGCGATCGCCCTGGGTCACCCCTTCGGTATGACCGGTGCCCGCATCACCAACACCCTGATCAACAACCTGCAGGAGCAGGACAAGACCTTCGGCGTCGAGACCATGTGTGTCGGCGGCGGACAGGGCATGGCAATGGTGATCGAGCGCCTCAGCTGATCCCCTGAGCACGTCGAAAGCGGCCGCCCGGCTTCTGCCGGGCGGCCGCTTTCGTGTGGTCGTGTTTCAGGTAGTCGTGAATTTCCGAGCAAAACTCCCCAACTCGCGAATCAACGCTCGGGCAGCGTCGTCCTCACGCTGCACAGCGGCGCGGGCGTCGTCGGCCCAACCGTGGCGGAGCAGTCGCTTGGCGGCAAGGACTGCCGGTCCGATGTTGGCGGCAATCTGCTCGGCACTCTCGCGGGCACGTGCCTGTACCTGGTCGGCCGGTAGGGCAGCGGTCGCCAGTCCGTAGGCGGCAGCTTCGATGCCGCTGAGCCACCGGGCCGACAGGATCAGCTCGGCGGCGCGCTGTGTTCCGATCACCTTGGGCAGCAACCAACTACTGGCAGCTTCGGGAGCTGTACCCAGCGACGTGAACGGTGCCCGCAGACGTGCGTCCTCGGCAACGTAGACGACGTCGCAGTAAAGCAGCATGGTCAGGCCGATACCGACGGCAGCGCCGTGTACCGCGGCGATCAAGGGCTTCGGGAACTCCACCAGCGCGACGATCAGCGGCGCGAATGCGTGGCCGAAGTCTGAATTGTCGGCGCCTGGTTCGGCGAGTGCGCGTAGGTCGACGCCACTGGAAAATGCCTTACCTGCGCCCTCGACGATCACCACGGCCACGGCCTCGTCCGACGCCGCGTCGTCAAGCGCCTTGGTCAACGCTCGAAAGCCGGCCGCATCGAAAGCGTTCAGGCGGCCCGGATTGTTGAAGGTCAGCGTTCGCACTGCTCCGGCATCCGCCACCAGCACGGGTTCGGTGGTGTTTGTCGACATTCGCTCCCCTTCGCTCCAAACCAAGCAGTTGCTAGGCATCCAAGCACCGTAACCGCCCACAGACGACAAAAGAAGGGCCCCTCGCGGGGCCCTTCTTCGTGTTACGGAACGACTCGAGAACTAGTCGTTGTTGAAGTAGCTCAGCAGACGCAGGATCTCGACGTACAGCCAGACCAAGGTGACGGTGAGGCCGAATGCGACGCCCCAGGCTGCCTTCTCGGGCGCCTGTGCGCGGATCAGCTGATCAGCGGCATCGAAGTCGAGCAGGAAGCTGAAGGCTGCGATGCCGATGCAAACGAGGCTGAAGATGATGGCGAGCGTTCCGCCGTCACGCAGTCCCAGCCCGCCGTCGACGAAGAAGCTCGCGACGAGGTTGCCGAGCGCCAGAACGACAACGCCGATCAACGCGCCGATGATCATTCGCGTCAGACGCGGTGTCACCCGAATCGCGCCGGTCTTGTAAACCACGAGCATGCCGAAGAACACGCCGAATGTTCCGAGGACCGCCTGAGCGATCAGTGCCGATCCGCCGACGCCACCGAATTGAATATCGGTGAACATGAACGACAGCGCACCGAGGAACAGACCCTCGGCGACGGCGTACGCCAACACGATTGCCGGGTTGTCCATCTTGCGACCGAACGTCGCGACCAGAACCAGAACGAGGCCGACGAGACCGCCGCCGATGACCAGCGGGGCTGCAAGGTCGGCGTTGTTGTTGACGAGGAAGTACGACACCAGCGCCGAGATCGTCAGCACACCGAGCGTGATGCCCGTCTTGGTGACGACGTCGTCGATCGTCATGGCCCGCGAGGTGGGACCGGTCTGGTACGGCTCGGCCGGAGCGTACTGCGGCTGACCGAACTGCTGGGTTGCCTGCGAGGCGCCCGCCGTCGCAGATCCGAACGAGGCGTATCCGTTGCCCTCTTGCTTGGGCAGATTGCGGAACACCGGGTTGCTGGTGGTGCGCACCGTGATCATCCCTTCATCGTGGTGGCCTACGACGGGTGCGTCGCGGGTTCGCCGTACGGATCCGAGTTTCCGACACGGTCCGTGTACCTAACTAAAAGTAAAGCACTCGTAATTTACAACGTCGAAGCGTCGGTTGTAGTTCCCGGCGCATTTCCGGAAGATCAACACTCTTCGATACTAGGACGGTTTGACCGACTTCATCACGATGAACTTCGCGTTCTTCGCCATCGCCTCGCTCGGACCCACCGCGGCTTTCAGCGGTTCGCGATACCCCAGATGCGCGTTGTGAACAGTCCACAACTCGCCACCCGGACGCAGGACGCGACCGGCGGCTTCGAACATCTTGAGTGCTCCGCCGGTGTGCACCGCCGCGCCGACGTGGAACGGCGGGTTCAACAGAACCAGATCGGCACTCGCACTGGGCAACGAACTCACGGCGTCGTCGCGCAGGCCGCTCACCCGATCGCCGACGCCGTTAGCAGTTGCGGTCGCCAGAGCGGAAGCGACGGCTGCCGAGGACTGATCCGTTGCGATCACGTGGACATCCGGGAACTTACGCGCGATCGCCGCCGCGAGAATGCCGCTGCCACAACCCAGATCGATCACGTCGCTCAGCGGATCGACCGCAATCTTTCCGAGGTTCTCCAGGAGCAACCGGGTGCCGATGTCCAGGCTCGCACCGGCAAACACGGCGCCGTGAGCAACGACGTCGAGGTCGAACTCGTCGAGGCGTTCGGTCATCGGGAACGTGATGGCAACATCGGTCTTCGGTTCCGATGCCTTGAGTACGCGGGACTTCTGACGCCCACGCGAGGCGCTGACGTCGGAAAACGATTCGCCGAGAACCTTGTTCATCGCCGGGGTGATGTGCTTGTCACGCCCACCGGCGAAGACACGAACCGCCGGGTCGGCGTGGAGCGCGATCAGCTGAGCGATCTCGGCAAGTTCAGCGAGGCTACGCGGCAATTGCATGAGCACGACGCGGGCGCCGCTGAGCAACTCCTCGTCCAGTCCGTGGGAGGTGAAGGCATCACTGAAACCGAGTTCGCGCGCATTGTTCGCGAGGGCCAACTCTCCGGTGAGCGGATCCTGGTGAACCCGCACGCCGGCGATTCCGTGAACGAGCGCAACACCGGCGGTCAGCGCACCGTAGTGATCGCCGATCACGACGACGGTGCCCGCCGGTGCCGCGGCAAGAGCGTCGGCGGCCTCGTCGAGGATCAGACGATCAGCCGCGTCGACGGCAAAGAGATTGGGTGCCTCGACATCGGGGAATCGGCGCAGACGATCGAACAGTTCGGGTGTGTCGGACATGCAACCAGTCTTTCAGGTGAATCAGCTCAACACTCAATCCCTGGAAGTGCAGGTGATCAGTTCGACATCCACATCAGTTCGACATCCACTGCACGACGTTGTCGACGGTTTCGCGTTCGGTGCGGAATCCGTTCACCGGGTGGTCGGTATCGGGGTATCCGAACGAGATCGCGCACACGACCTTGCGAGTGTCGTCGATGCCGAAGTGCTCGTGAATGAACTTGGAGCTACCCGCGAGCGCCGCCTGCGGAATGGTGGCCACCCCCAGGCTCTGGGCCGCGAGCAGGAAGCTGTTCACGTACAACCCACAGTCGACGGCGCCGTAGGTGCCCAATGCCTCGTCGGTGGTGATGATCGCGACGTGGGGAGCGCCGAAGAGCTCGAAGTTCTTCATCGTCTGTGCCGCGGAACCGGCGCGGTCACCGTGCTCGATTCCGACGCTCGAATAAAGCGCCATCGCACAGTCGAACCGACGCGACTTGTAGATGCCCTGGTACTCGCGGGGGAACTCGAAGTCCGACTCCTGGGCGTTGGCCATCACGTACTCACCGAGGCCGGCGCGGAATCGTTCGGTGCCCTCTCCTTCGGTGATCGCAACCTGCCACGGTTGCGTGTTGCACCACGAGGGCGTCTTCTGCGCCAGCCGAAGGATCTCCTCGATCACCTCACGTGGCACCTGACGGTCCTCGTAGGCGCGGCAGCTGATCCGGGCATCGAGCAACCCTTCCAGGCTCGTATCCACGACGATGCTCTCGGTCATGTGCTCTCTCCTCGATCAGGCTGCACTACAACACTTCGCACGATAGAACTATCGCTTCAACGCAATAGTCATCGGGTCACCTTCGCGAAGGCCGACACCAGCTCGCCGAACTCCGACATCGCCGTGTCCGGATCCGGATCAACAGCTGCCAGCGCGACCAGCACATCGGTAGCACCGGATTCGAGCAGCTGTTCGGCACCGATCATCGTCGCCGGGAGATCGATCGAACCGTCAGCCCCGCGAACAACGGTCAGTCGCCCACGGACCTGCAATTCCGCTGGATCGCGTCCGAGATCCGCCATGGCCTTCTCGATGACATCGATCCCTTCACGTAGGTCGTCGTCCGCGGCGCCCATGATCGGAATCCACCCGTCACCCCAGGTTGCGACGCGTCGTACGACGGCTTTGGAGAGCGAACCGGATACCCAGATCGGGATTCCAGCGGCTGGACGGGGCGCGCAATACACGTCGTCGAACTTCAGACGAGGAGTGTCGATGCTCGCCGGCGCCGAACTCCACAGGGCCCGGCACACAGCGAGAGCGTCGTCGAGCAACGGTCCTCGTTTACCGAAGTCCATACCGACCGCGTCGTATTCGCGTTGCTGCCAACCGGTTCCGACGCCAAGGTCGAGGCGGCCACCGGACAGCAGATCGAGTGTCGCGGCAGTCTTGGCAAGTACCGCTCCCCCGCGAAGCGCCGCGATGACGATTCCGGTCCCCAAGCGAATTGTCTTCGTCTGTCCGGCAACAAAAGCCAGGACGGTCAGCGGTTCGAGCCAGTTGGCGTCAGGCTCGGTGGGGAACGCCGACCACGTATATGCCGAGTTGTCCGAGCCCATCACCACATGATCGGTGACGAGGACCCGGTCGAAGCCGGCAGCTTCCGCGCTCTGACAGACCTGCACGAGTTTCCCGTAGGAGTTCTCCGCGAGAGTGGTGCCGAAATTAGGAACGTTCAGACTGAAAGTTGTCATGTGTCAAGCCTTTCGGGGCCGGTTGGTCCAGCCGCCTTCTTCGGTGGGGAACCAGCCTCCGGCAGCGTGCGAGCCGCCGTCGACGTGGATGACGGTTCCGGTGATGTATCTCGCCAGGTCTGAAGCCAGGAACAGCGCGGGGCCGGCAATGTCGACCGGCTGGCCCGGTCCACCCAGCGGTGCCCACCCCGGCCACTTGTCCCAGTCATCGGCAGAGACGATCCTGCGATACGGCACCTGTACCGACTCGATCAAGTCGGGGGCAATGGCGTTGACGCGCACTCCGGTTCGACCGATTTCCACACCAAGACTTCTGGTGAACTGCGTCAGCGCAGCCTTGTATGCCGAGTACATGGTGTGGCCCGGGATCGCTCGATGCGCCTCCACCGTCGTCAGGTTCACGATCGATCCACCGGCTCCGCGATCGATCATGCCGGGAAGCAGGGCATGGGTCAGGCGCACGACGTGATCGAAATTGATGTTGCCCGCCTCGGACCAGAATCCTGGATCCGTACCGGTGAACGCTGTCGGCGGGTTCAGGAAATGACCCACATTGTTCACCAGAACGTCCGGCGCGAACTCGGTCAACGCGACGGGGACCTCCTGCGCACGCACGTCGTACTCGAGATGGTTGATCGAACCACCTGCAGCTGAGTCGAATTCGACCTCGCCCAGCGGTGCCATGTCCACAACCAGAACTGACGCGCCATGCGAGGCAAATGCTCGAACGATCGCTGCGCCGATTCCCTGGGAACCGCCTGTGACCACTGCCTTCTTACCCACCAACATCGGCCCTGGGAAGTACGCCGATCCGACCACCACGAAGACACCCTTCTGCAGTTCGATGTGAATCACTTCGGCGTACCGTCACACATCGATCGGCAAAACGGGCGCAAAGTTCTCACTCAGTGGTAGCCGCGACACCCAGCCTGCTCGGACCGCCTGGTCGCTCATTCAAATAGTCCGGAATCTCGGCTGCCCGTATCGGCATTCCCTCCAGGTACCCCTGGATCACGTCACATCCGCACTCCGTCACTATCGCGCGCTGCCTCTCCGTCTCCACGCCCTCGGCAACGGTGTCCAGCCCGAGAGATTTGGCAATCGCGATGACGGCTCGCAGGACAGCGAACCTCGAATTCGAGGGATCCGCGTCCAGCGGTGCGACGAACGCCCGATCGATCTTCAACCGATCGAGCGGCAGTCGGGCCAAGCTGGCAACCGAGGAGAACCCTGTACCGAAGTCGTCCATCGCAATCGCGATTCCGAGCGCCGAGAGCTGTACCAACACATCTCGGTCGGCATCGTCGATGACCAGCGATTCGGTCACCTCGATCTCGAGTCGGCTGGGGTGGAGGTTCACCTCGTTCAGTGTCTGGCGTACCGATTCGACGTATCGACTCGAACGCAGTTGCACCTGAGAAACATTGACGGCAACCCGAATGTCCTCCGGCCACGTTGTCGCTGCCGTGCAGGCAGCCCGCAAAACACCTGCACCGATCGGCACGATCAAGCCGGTTTCCTCGGCGACCGAAATGAAGTCTCCCGGCGAGACGAGACCTGAAGTCGGATGGTTCCACCGCAGCAGAGCCTCGAACGCGACAACAACTCCCGTCGCGGCTGAAACCTGCGGTTGATAGACCAACTCGAACTCTTCGTCGATCAACGCACGACGAAGATCCAACAGTGCTCTGGCCCGACCTGTCGCACGATCCCGCAAAGTCGCATCGAAGGCGCGAATCTGGTTCCGACCGCTCTCCTTTGCGTGGTAGAGCGCGAGGTCCGCAACAATCACCAGGTCTTCGAGGCTGTCGGCGTCGTCGGGCATCGAGCCGTACCCCAGACTGGCACGAATGCGAATCTGGTTGCCGACCAGTGAAAATGGTCGTTCGAATGAGTCGAGAATCGTTTGGAATCGTTCCTCAACCTCATCTGCACTCGCGATGTCGTCGAAGGCGATGGCAAACTCGTCACCCCCCAGTCGCCCACAGATCTCGTTCGATCGCAGAACGCTGTGCAGCCTGCTCGCAACATCGCGAAGCACGTCGTCTCCGACGTGGTGTCCCAACCGGTCGTTGATCGACTTGAAGTTGTCCAGGTCCAGAATCGCCAACCACACTCTGCGTCCGTCCCGAAGCCTCGACGAGAGCTGAGAGTTGAAGCTGTACCGATTCTTGAGCCCGGTCAGCGAATCGACTTCCGCCAGTCGCAAGATATTTTGACGCTGGTGATAAGAGTGCGTGATATCGGATCCGACACCGCGCCACCCGTAGTCCGCCCCGTCGCCGCTGGCGGGGTGACCTGACATCGACCACCAGCGAGTATCGCCCCGTACGACAACTTGCATGGTGAGGTCCCGAAACGCCGTCCCGGCTTGAAAATTCGCGGTGAGAAGATCAAGGGACTTCCTGCCCGCATCTGTTCGAGATGCGCCGATCCCGATCAGGATCTCGTGCATGGTGCGGCCCCGAATCTGCGCTGCCGGTAAACCGACCTGCTCGGCAAATCGATACGACACGGTACTGGCGATACCGCGCGAATCGGTTTCCCAGAGCCAATCCTGCGCTCCGTCTTCGAGATCGTTGAGCAACAATTCGACGAGATCTCGTTCGTCCTCGGCTACGAGTTCGGCGCGTAGCCGTCTCTCGAAGAGGTTGGCCAACAGCAAAGTTCCGCTGTAGAGCGAACCTACGAAGATGACCAGCACCCCGATCAGCACGAAACGCGATGTGCCCGGTTCCGTCCAGAACGCCCCGGCAAGCCCGACTCCCACCAGGCTGATCCAGACGACAGTGATTCCGCGAAACATCATGGTGGGAAACACGCCGACCGCGATCCCACCGATCAAGGTCGAGCTCAGTACCAATTCGTCACCAGGATCGAGCATCGGGAAGAGAACGAGAGCCAAGCACGCCAGGAGCACTCCCCAGACAATGATTTCGACTGTGAGCACCACCAATTCGGTGGTCTGGGACTCTGAGACTCCCATACGCGAGCGCCGGAGCCAATAGACACTGAACCCAGCGCTCGACAACAGCATGACACTCGACCAGGCGAAGCTGAACCATCCGGCATCCACCGGCAGGAGCACCACGATCGCTGACAACGCAACCGCCGCAGTCAGAAACGACCACGGAAGTACGCGCGCGGTGAACCGCAGGCGTCGATCGAGTAAGCGGCGGCGATCGTAATCCGAGAGGTTTTGTTCCGTGCCGCTGCGACCGAGCTTGCGCACAGACGTCTCGACACGACGCCTACGGAGTACCGCCGGGTCATCCACGTCGGCCTGCTACCGCCGCTGCGACCGCGTCGACCGACATGACCCCGCCGGCGATGTATCCCTGAACAGTCCTCACCCCTGCAGCGGCCACGGACTTCAAGTCCTCCTCACCGTCGACTCCCGAGACGACGACCTCCATTCCCAGCGCGTCGACCAGATCCACGACAGCTTCGAGAATCGGCCGTCCACCAGGCGCCGCACCCGAAATGGAGCGTTCTATCCGGACTCGGGTGAACGGAAGGCCGGACAGTGATGCGAGCGAGGAGAATCCGGCACCGAACTCGTCCACGGTCAGCGCGATTCCCATGTCTGCAATGGCGTGCAATGCAGACTTGGACTCGTCGGTGATCGCCGAGGATTCGTTGAGTTGGAGCTCGAGCTGATGTGCGCCGGCGTCCGATCGTCGAAGCGAATCCCCTATCGAGTCGACAAAGGAATCCGATTCGAGCTGACGCGTCGATACCGCGACGGCTACCCGCAGGTGATCAGGAAGACGCGACGCCGCCTCGCACGCCAGCTCGAAGACGGTCGTTCCTAGTGAATAAGCCAAACCGGTGTCGTCTGCGACGCTCATGAATTCGGCGGACGTCACAGCTCCGAGGCGGGCGTTGTGCCAGACCACGCGGACCTCCACGGCCACGATCTCGCGGGAGAGCACGTCGATCCTGGGCAGCAGCTCGAGTTCGAGGTCCTTCTCCGCGACGGTGTTTCCCAGATCTTCGAGTAGGCGGGCCCGCCGATCGGCCACGGACTTCATCGAGTCTCGATATTCACGCACGGCCCCGCGCCCGGATTCCTTTGCCGCGAACAACGCGAGGTCCGCAGCGCCCATCATTTCGTCGGCGGAGGACGGCAGTTCGGCGGGGAGGTAGTACCCGATGCTGCATCCGATCTCCAACCGCGTGCCGGCCACTGTGATCGGCTCATGCAGAGTTTCGATGTAGCGGCCGAGCAGAGTACGAACTTGCGAACTGTCACCTACATCGGTGAAAAGAATCGCGAACTCGTCTCCACCCAGACGTGCGAACAGCTGTGACATCCCGCCGGCCTCGGACAGGCGATCCGCGACCTCTCGCAGAACCGCGTCGCCAACGGTGTGACCCAGTGTGTCGTTGACCGATTTGAAGTTGTCGAGGTCGAGCATCGCCAACGCGAGACCACTTTCGATTGTGTACGGATCACGCAGCAGTCGCTCGAGCTCGGTCCAGAAGCTGTGCCGGTTCGGCATGCCGGTGAGTGCGTCCACCCGACCCATCCGCACGATCTCGTCACTCTGCAGTTTCACTTCCGTGACGTCGGAACCGACTCCCCGCCAGACGAACTCGTCAGGCGTGCGGCCGGGGCGCGGGCGTCCGGAGATCTGCCACCACCGGATTTCACCGTGCACTCGGACCGGAACGAGCACGTCGACGAATGCGGTCTTCGTGTGGCGGGCTTTCTGCAACTCCATGAGCGCATCGATTCCGCCGGGGATCCGTAGGGTGCCCAACTCCATGAACAGGTCCTGCCACGCCGTTCCCTGCAACTCGGTGGAGTCCAGCCCCGCTTCGACCGCGAGCCGCGTCGGGATTCGGTTGAACTTGCCTTTCTGGTCCGTCTCCCACACGAAGTCCCCCGCGTTGCCTTCGAAATCTTCGAGAAGCATCTGCACAACCGATCGTTCCGACGCGGCGCTCAATTCAGCTCGGTAGCGAGATTCCAGGTTGCCCGAGACCACTATCGTGCCGCCGATCAGAGCTGCGCCGTAGGCGATCATTCCAATGAGAATTCGTTCGAACTCGGGCCCCGGTTGAAGCCAGAATGCCACCCCGAGGATGACCATATTGGACAGGATCCAGGTGACCCCCACCATCCGCAACATCGCGGTGGCCACGGCTCCGGCACCGGTGATGGATGTGGTGACCGCTATCAGGATCAGGTCGCCGGAATCGTCCAGGATCGGGTACAGGACCAGGGCGAGCGAGGAATACAGGATCCCGACTACAGCAAATTCGACGATGAGAAACGCGTAGGACATCCGGTACGTGGGTGCGATCAGGTTGAAATGAATGGCGAGACCGACGCACATCCCCACCAACCCGATCACTCCGGACAGGAATGGCCACAGGCGCGGCAACGGTCCGCTGTCCGGCGGAATCACATACAACGTCAGCCCGAGTGTGACGACTAGGTGGACAGCAGCGGCCCACGGCAGCACGCCGAAGGTGACGGCTATCTGCTCACGAGTGACGTCATCGCGCTGCGCGGGCGTCAATCTTTCTCTCTGGTGGGGTTGCAGAAGAGACAGGACCGACATCACTTACCTCCCGCTCCCACGACTCAATTCGAATCGGACGTCCGACTCAGCAATTCTCTCGTAATTAAGCACTGCGCTGCCAACCAGTACGTCCGACCTATTTCGGAGTCAGGTCTGCCCACAGACACAGTAATCAGCAAACTACTGGTCTGCCGGTAGTTGGTGCGGCAAGTTTGATGCGGATGGGTTGAAATCAGACATGAGGGACAATGGCCGGAGATCGCCGATCACGTCGGTGGAGATTCCTCGACGGGTAACACGATCGGACTCATTCGAGTTCAGACAAGGACTATCACGATGGCAATCGACTACACCCGACGTTCCGGCGAGTCCACTCCGTCGCAAGCACCGGTCAGCCTGAGCAAGATCACGCTCACCAAATCGGCACCGACGGTCAACCTCGCGAAGGCGGGTGAACGACAAGGCAATATGCGGGTGAACCTCAACTGGTCGCAGGGAGCACCACCGAAGAAGACCGGTTTCCTCGCCAAACTCGCCGGCGCAGGTTCTGGCGCGGTCGACCTGGACCTCGGATGCCTCTACGAACTTGCCGACGGGTCCAAGGGAGTAGTTCAGGCCTTGGGCAACAGTTTCGGTTCACTGACTTCTCCGCCCTACATCTCCCTCGACGGCGATGACCGCAGTGGCGCGAACACCGGCGGCGAGAACATGCACGTCAATCTCGGTGACCCAAGCGCTTTCCGGCGAATCCTGATCTTCGCGATGATTTACGACGGCGCCCCCAACTGGGCGGCCGTGGACGGCGTCGTCACCCTGTATCCCACCAACGGCCCCGAGGTGGAAGTGCGGCTCGATTCGGCCAGCAACCAGGAGCGGTTGTGCGCAATCGCTCTCATCCAGAGTTCAGGTCAGGGCGTGACGGTGACCCGCGAAGTTCAGTACATCAACGGCAGTCAGTCAGATCTCGATCGGGCCTACAACTGGGGAATGAAATGGGCGGCTGGACGAAAGTAGGTGTCGCGGGCGGGGTGTCCCCCATCCGAATGACAATGTCCGAATCGTCCACAATGTCGCAAGTTACTGGATAGTGTCGAGAAGTGGGGTCGGACATGAGGGGTCACGCTCGACACCGATAGTGGGTCGGTGACGCTATGTGCTTGGCGACACCGACGTTCGACCGGAAAGGCCCTCGATTTCCCCCGAGATCGAGGGTCTTTTCGTATCTTGCGTCACTGTTCGGACCCGTTTTATTAGTTGATCGTTAAACTAAGCGTTCGTCCAACATGTACCGATGGAGAACGTGAATGTCCACGAATTCAGATCGACGCCCGCGCCTGCCCGTGAAAATCGCCTACCTCACCGCGGGAGTTCTCTTTGTCGCCGCCATGCTCCTGCTGGCAAGCGTCGTCAACCCTGACCGGGACCGCGATTTCTCCATGAACCACGTCCCCGCGGGGACGTCGGTAACCTCCGTCGTCGCCACCACTGACCTCGGCTAACGAAGGTACTGGTACGTAAGTGGCGCGCGTCACGAAGTGTGGGTACCTTCAACGCCAATGGTTCGCCGTAGGTCGGTATTGAGAGGGACGGCCAACCACTGCCCTGCCTGGTTGCCCCACCCAAGCAGGCAGGGCACCCCTTCAACTCCATCGACTTTTCTGCGGATCCACGCCGACACACTCTGGCGTCCGGACAGTTTCACCGCAGCGCCTGCAGTAATGGGTCCGATGCCCGCCATTCTCGGTCGAGGCACACCCGCAAACCTCCCAGCCGACGAGGCACGTATTGGCCGTCAGCGGGTGTCCGTTCGGGCAGCGGTCCGGGGATCGCTCGGTTAGCCGCATCTCCACATTTTCGCACACACGTTCGATACCTTGGTACTGCACACTGCAAATTCGATTGCACCGGCCGCTTCCGGTCAGCCCGAGCGCAACTATCCCTTCTGTCACTTCGGTCTGCTTTAATACGAAGGCTTTGTCGGGGGTTTACCAATGTCCGAAGTTGTCGAGTTTCTGCGAGCACACGCAGGCGAACACGGGGTTGAACTATGGGTTTCTTCAAGAAGGCGGCTGTGACTGCTCTAGCGGTCGCTGCAGTCGGAGCATCAACAGGGATCGCATCAGCTGATCCGTCAACCGACGTGAATTACGAAGCGAAGATCGTCGACAAGTCGATCGTCACCACCATCGATGCCGGGTTGTTCAAGGTGTCCGGCGACGGCAAGTCTGTTGTCTTGCAGGACAGCAAGGGAGCCGACCTTGTTTCACTGCCTCTCGCATACAACCTCGGGGATCTGCAGTTCCCCTTCGATCGCACGATCAGTGAAGACGGTAAGACCCTCACGCTGACACCGATCACCGATTCGGCGAAGGCAACACCTCGACCCGAGAGTGCGCCTGCGGCAAAGGAATGGACGCCGGTAGCGTCACCCGAGGAGAATGATCGGGCGATTGCGCACTTCCAGAGTCAGCTCGGTCTCGGCACTCAGGTCGGCAGCCTGCTCGGCACCATCGTCGGCGCCGGAATCGGTTGCGCTGTCGGCGCTCCGCTGGGCTTGACCATCGTCGGACTCCCCGTCGCTGCGGCACTGTGCCTGGGTGGCCTCGCAACAGGAGCCGGAATCGGCGGTGTCGCCGGAACGATCCTCGGTGGCGGCGGCGCGGCTGTCGTAGCCGGCATCGATCTCGTCAACACACTGAATGCGCCTGCCGGAACGACCGTCTGGGCCCAGTAGCCACTTGGTGAGCAGTCGTTGCTCCACGAAAACCCCGCCCGTCCGTATGAGGACGAGCGGGGTTCTTCGATATCGCACCGAATGTTGGACTACGCGGTGCCCCCAGTCGGACTCGAACCGACACTTGACGGATTTTAAGTCCGTTGCCTCTGCCAATTGGGCTATGGGGGCCTTGACGCACCCGACTGGTCGGGTGCGTCGGGAATCAGACTATCGGGTGGGTCTGAGCTATCGACATCGCGATGCCGTCGAGGATGTCGTGTTCGCTGACAACCAGTTCGGTGATCCCGGCTCTGGCTTCGAATGTCTGAGCCAGCACCGTGGTGATGATCGCTCCGCCACCGATGACGTCCACCCGCCCCGGATGCATCGGGCCGAAGGCGGCACGATCAACCCGAGGCATGGCGGTAAGTCGCTCGCACACCTCGAAAAGTTGCTTGAACGGAATCCTCGACAGGTGCACCTTCTCGGCGTCGTACTCCGGGAGTTCCTGAGCAATCGCGGCCAGCGTCGTCATGGTTCCAGCGACACCCACCCAGGTGTGAGCCTTCTCGACGGGCACGGCCTCGAATGCCTCGGCCAATTTCGCGGTCGCAAAAGCCGTCGCCTCGGAAACCTGCTCTGCCGTAGGCGGATCCGACGGTAGGCACCGCTCAGTGACGCGCACACAGCCGATGTCGGTGGAGTACGCAGCCTGGACGCCCGACGCGTCGCCGAGGACAACTTCGGTGGACCCGCCGCCGAGATCGACTACCACAAAGGGGCCCTCGGAGGGATCAAGTTCTCCCACAGCACCACCGAACGAGAGTCGCGCCTCTTCGTCGCCGGTGATCACCTCCGCTCCGGATCCGGGAATCACCGCACCGAGCACGTCCCGCGTCATCGTGAAGAAGTCTTCCCGATTCGCAGCGTCGCGAGTAGCCGACGTCGCGACCATTCGAACGGCGGTTGCTCCGGCATCGGCGATCATCGACGCGTACTCGACCAGCGCGACCCGGGTGCGTTCGATGGCCTCGGGCGCGAATGTCCCTGTCGCATCAACACCTTGACCCAGTCGCACGACGCGCATCTCGCGCCGGACATCCACCAGACGGCCGTCGGCGCCGACGTCGGCGATCAGCAGTCGAATGGAGTTGGTACCGCAATCGACTGCGGCAACACGGCGAGTCACCGGTCGGCGGTGTCGGCGTCGTCGATACCAGGCCAGTCCGCGGGAATTGCAGTTCCGCGGAGCTTTCCGTGGCCGGCCAAGGCAACGGACTCGTCACCGAGCGGATTGACGCCGGGACCCTTGGCAAGCGAATGCGCCATCAGCACGTGCAAGCACTTGACGCGATCCGGCATCCCGCCACCGGCAAAGTCGGTTCCGAGAGATTCGATCGCGTCCCGCTCGGCAAGGTACGACTCGTATGCCCGTCGGTAGGCCGCGGCAAGTTCCGGATCCTGGGTCAGGCGTTCAGTCATTTCACGCATGACACCGGCGGATTCCTGACGGCTCGCTTCGGCAGTCAGTCGCGGGTCGGTGAGGTAGTACAGCGTCGGGAACGGTGTTCCGTCCGGAAGTTTGGGGGCAGTCTTGACGACGCCGGGCTGACCGTCCGGGCTGCGGTACGCGATCTCGATCACTCCGCGTGGCTCACGGCCCAATTGAGCGGCAACGGCGTCGAGATCCGCTTGTGAAACCTGTGGGGAATTTTCGGACGTGTTGCTCACCCGGTGGGTACTCCTTGTTCTTCTGGCTCTATCGGCGCCAACGGCATCGGGGCCGGTGTCGTCGTCTCGGGAACCACTGGCGGTTCCGAAATCGTTTGCCACAGATCGCGATACCACGGACCTGTCAGCGGTGTTTCCTTTTCCTGCTTCTTCTCGGGTTCCTTGTAGTCGCCGGGAAGCTGAACCTGAAACGGGGTCTCGCCCGGTTTGACGTACCGAAGGCGTTCTCGTGCAAGAGCTTCGATGTACGCAGGGTCGTCGAAGCGCGCGTTCTGGCCCTGCAGCTTTCGCAGTTCTTCCTCGAGCACCTGACGTTCGGCCGCCACCTGCGCGGCATCCGAACGCTGGCTGATGTACGTACGCAGCGGCACTGCCAGTGTCAGCGCCAGCATGAGCACAACCATCGCGAGCACAACGGCCCGACTGGTGGACAAGCCGAAAATGGTGTTGTCCGACTTCGGAAGCCGAGACCAGAACTTGTTGGTTCCGCTCTTCCCCCGGGCCGACTTCGACCCACGCGCCGACGCTTTCTCGGCGGAGACCCCCGGTTGCGCGGGGTCTGTCGCAGCGGAATCAACTGCTGCCGGATCGACCGAAGATGCCGGTTCCGACGCGCGTGGGCGTCGAGCGCTGTCACGACGCGCACGCGACGGTGTGTCCCCACGACGGGAACCACGACCCCCCGGACTTCCGCCGGGGGATCGTGGCTTACCGCGCTGTGCAGACACTACTGAATCTTAGATTTCCGTCAGGCCTCGAAAGCGAAGCGCGGGAACGCAACCTCGCCGGCGTAACGTGCTGCGTCGCCGAGGTTCTCCTCGATACGCAGCAGCTGGTTGTACTTGGCAACGCGCTCGCTGCGGGCCGGAGCACCGGTCTTGATCTGACCGCTGCCGACGGCAACCGCGAGGTCGGCGATGGTGGTGTCCTCGGTCTCGCCGGAACGGTGGCTCATCATCGTCTTGTAGCCGTTGCGGTGAGCGAGATCGACGGCGTCGAGGGTCTCGGTCAGAGTGCCGATCTGGTTGACCTTCACCAGGAGTGCGTTTGCCGCACCCTTGACGATGCCTTCTTCGAGGCGCTCGGGGTTGGTGACGAAGAGGTCGTCGCCGACGAGCTGGACCTTGTTGCCGATCTGATCGGTGAGTGCGACCCAGCCGTCCCAGTCGTCTTCGTCGAGCGGATCCTCGATGGAAACGAGCGGGTAGGCGTCGATGAGCTCGGCGTAGAACGCCGCCATCTCGGCCGCGGTGCGGTTCTTGCCCTCGAACTTGTAGCCGGTGCCGTCGGTGTAGAACTCGGTGGCGGCGACGTCGAGAGCGAGCGCGACGTCGGTGCCCAGCTTGAGGCCGGTCTTGTTCACGGCGATCGTGATGAGGTCGAGTGCTTCCTTGGTGCCCGCGACGTCGGGAGCGAATCCGCCTTCGTCACCGAGACCGGTGGAGAGGCCCTTCTCCTTGAGGACCGACTTCAGGGAGTGGTAGACCTCGGCACCCCAGCGCAGCGATTCCTTGAAGCTCGGTGCGCCGATGGGAGCAACCATGAACTCCTGGACGTCGACACCGGTGTCTGCGTGCGCGCCACCGTTGAGGATGTTCATCATCGGGACAGGGAGAACGTGAGCGTTGGGGCCACCGACGTAGCGGAACAGCTCGAGGCCCGAGGACTCGGCAGCGGCGCGAGCCACGGCAAGCGAGGCACCGAGCAGAGCGTTTGCGCCCAGACGCGACTTGTCCGGGGTGCCGTCTGCGTCGAGCAGCGCCTGGTCGACCGTGCGCTGCTCGGTTGCGTCGATGCCGATGATGGCCGGAGCGATCTCGCCGAGCACAGCCTCCACGGCCTTCTCGACGCCCTTTCCGCCGTAGCGTGCGCCACCGTCGCGCAGTTCGACGGCTTCGTGCTCACCGGTGGAAGCACCGGACGGCACCGCAGCCCTGGCGAAACTTCCGTCTTCGAGCAGAACCTCGACCTCAACCGTGGGGTTGCCACGTGAATCAAGGATCTCGCGAGCTCCGACCTGCTCAATACTGGCCACTGTGTGGTTCTCCTTCGAATGGGCTTCGCATTGGGGCACGCTCTGCGTGCTTGACACTTGGGCTCCGACCCCTCCGGTCGAAAGAGGACCACGATCGCGGCTGGGCCTCTGCAGTGCCAGCACCTCTGTAGTGCCAGCACACAGCCTAACCGCACGGGCCGAAGGCTTCTTTATCGACGCGCGGTCACGGGCCCGACCTGCGGATCGATCGCCGTCAGTCCGGCCGTACCCCGACTGAATACGCCGACGCACGATCACGAACGAGCGCGAGATAGTCGCCCGAGAGGTTGTACGCCATGAGCGCCTGCTGCCACCCGGCAGCGGCGGTGAGGTCTCCCCCGCGTGCACACAGGTAACGAGCGGCGGTGAGGGCAGCGTCGTCGATGTTGTCCGGGTCCACCCGGCCGTCGCCGTTGGCGTCGACTCCCCATTTGAGCCACGTCTCAGGGATGAACTGCATGGGCCCCATCGCACGGTCGTGCACTGGATCGCCGTCCATCGCCCCGCCGTCGGTGTCGGGGATCTCGGCAACTCCCGGGCCACCGTCCAGAGGGATTCCCCGAATGGCCGGGGCGACCTGGCCGAACGCATCGACCGACGAACCGTCGTAGGTCCCGTGGCGGCTCTCGACGCTGCCGATACCGGCCAATGTCGTCCACCCGATTCCGCAGCTGGGAAGCGTCTCGGCCATGACCGCAGCGGCGTACCCGTATGCCTCGAGTGCCGTCGTCCCAATCCCGATGTCGTCCGACAATCCCGCGGCCCAGTCGGCGAGTTGATCAGCACTGCGGCCGGGGGCATTGATGTCGATCGGCGGCGTCGGAGAGCCTGTACCTGGGGGTATGCCCTCCGGAATGGCTACTTTCGGTTCGTTCGATCCACACGCCACGATGCCTGCGCCCAGCAAGGCTGTTCCGGCAGCTACTGCGGCTACGACTCTCGAGAGACGCCGGGGACTTCTGCGGGCTGCGGGAGTTCGGTACACCCTTCCATCATCCACATGCGAGCGAAGTACTCCCGAACCCATTGGTAAAGAACAGCAAAAGTACAGGTCAGGGCGTGGTTCACCACCGATTGTGGAGTATCTTCTTCTGAGTTAAGGCTGGCCTAGCCTCATAAGTTCGTCAGAAGCTGTCGCACTCACTCAGTCAGGAGTCGCCCGTGCCCGTGTCGGTACTCGCTGCCGCGAGCACACCATCAGTTGCCACCCAGTTATTCGGCAGTGGCCTGATCGGTCTGCGCGAAGGCCTCGAAGCGGGCATCGTGGTGATGATTCTCGCTGCCTACCTCGTGAAAGCTCAGCGCAGGGATGCACTCAAATGGGTGTGGCTCGGCGTCGCGATCGCCGTCGCAATGGTGGCGATCATCTTTTTCGCGATCCACTACGGAACGTCGACGGTCGACGGCCTGACCGCAGAGATCATCGCGGGCGTTGCCTCCCTGGTCGCCGTCGTCATCGTCACGATCATGGTCCTGTGGATGCGCACGGCTGCGAAGAACATTTCCGGCGATCTGAAAGCGGGGATGGAGAAGGCGTTGATCGCCGGCCCCGTCGCCATCTTGTCGCTGTCGTTCTTCGCGGTCGGTCGTGAAGGCGTCGAGACAGCGTTGCTCATGGTCGGATACGCCGAGAACACCGCAGGCAGCTCCTGGCCGTTGGTCGGACTGCTCCTCGGAATTCTCCTGGCCGCCGTCTTGACCGTCGCCATGTACTTCGGCGCCCTCCGTCTCAACCTGACGACCTTCTTCCGGTACACGGCGATCTTCCTCATCGTCGTAGCCGCCGGAATCCTCTCGTACGGTGTTCGCGCTCTACAGACCGGAAATGTGCTTCCGGGCGGTTCGAATCTCGCGTTCAACCTGACGCCCGGCTACGACCCGTCGACCTGGTACGGCACCGTCCTCGCCGGAATCTTCAACTTCCGCCCGGATCCGACGGTCCTGCAAGCCGTCGCGTGGGTCGTCTACCTCGTAGTCGTCCTAGCACTCTTCCTGCGTCCCCTTCCGTCGAAGCCAACCGAGCCGACGGCCCCGCCTGCGCACGACACACACGTTCCCGAAAAATCCTGAGAGGCATTGCCGACATGCGTAAATCCACCCTCGTACTGGCCACGGCTGCGGTACTTCCCTTCTCCCTCGCCGCGTGCACCGAGAAGACGACGGCGAGCGACGGCGACATCGTCGTCACGGCCACCGACGATTCGTGTGACGTCAGTGCCACCACCGGGACCACTGGCAGTTCGACGTTCCAGGTGACGAACAACGGCTCGAAGGTCACCGAGTTCTACGTCTTCGCCGAGGGTGATCGAGCGATGGGCGAAGTCGAGAACATCGGCCCCGGCCTTACCCGGCAGCTGATCGTCTCCCTCCCCGAGGCTGCGACCTATCAACTCGCGTGCAAGCCGGGCATGGTCGGAACCGGCATCCGCCAGGACTTCGTCGTCACGGGCGATTCGCAGGCGGCCACCGACGAGAGCGGACAACTCGCCGAAGCTGCCGACGGCTACCGGCGGTACATTCGCAGCCAGATCGTCGCATTGCAGGACACCGCAGCTCAGTTCGTCGCCGCCGTCCAGTCCGGCAACGTCGACCAGGCGAAGGCACTGTTCCCGATCGCACGTACCTACTACGAGCGCATCGAGCCCGAAGCCGAGAGCTTCGGCGAACTCGATCCCAAGCTTGACCTGCGCGAAGCGGACCTGGAGCCCGGTCAGGTCTGGACGGGATTCCACCGCCTCGAGAAGGATTTGTGGGTCACCGGATTTCAGCCGGATACCAACGCAGTCGCCGATCAACTGCTCGAAGACATTCAGTATCTTGCCGATCAGGTGAACGCCGAGGACTACACGATCGACCCAACCAAGATCGCCGGCGACGCCCAAGGACTGCTCGACGAGATCTCGACTTCCAAGATCACCGGAGAGGAAGACATCTTCTCGCACACCGACCTGTGGGACTTCCAGGCCAACGTCGACGGCTCACAGGCGGCGATCGCGGCACTGAACCCGATTCTGCAGGAACGTAATCCCGAGCTCGCCCAGCGCATCGCGGACCGATTCGCCGACCTCGACGCCGCTCTGGCGCAGTTCCGCGTCGGCGACGGATTCGTGTACTACGACACCGTCACCGAAGCGCAGCGTCAAGAACTCTCGCGTAAAATCGATGCTCTGTCCGCCGAGGTCAGCCAGGTCCAGGAAGTAGTCGCGGGACAGTAGATGACTGATTCACCAGAAGGCACACCCGCTGCGCAAAACGCAGCACCGCATGCGGTCTCACGGCGCCGACTGTTCGGCGCTGTGGGGGCCGGCGCCGTCCTGGCCGGTGCCGGTGCCGTCATCGGGCGGGTGACCGCCGACGAGAATTCCGGCACCGATCACGCAGACGTGGTGGCATTCCGCGGCGAGCATCAGGCAGGCATCACGACGCCGGCCCAGGATCGCATGCACTTCGTCGCTTTCGATGTGACGACGAAGTCGCGCGACCAACTGATCACGCTGCTGCAGACGTGGACGGCGATGGCCGAACGAATGACGGCGGGTCAGGAAGCAACCCAGGACGGAGCGACCGGCGACGGTCCGTACGCGCCACCGAGCGATACCGGTGAGGCACTCGATCTCGCGCCGTCGCAACTCACCCTGACCATCGGATTCGGACCGTCACTTTTCGACGACCGTTTCGGGCTCGCAGACAAGAAACCTGCTGCCCTGCTCGATCTCCCCCACTTCCGCGCGGACAACCTCGATCCGAATCGCAGCGGGGGCGACATCGCCATCCAAGCGTGCGCCAACGATCCCCAGGTTGCCGTCCATGCGATCCGCAACCTCGCGCGAGTCGCTTTCGGGACCGCGTCGGTCAAGTGGTCACAACTCGGGTTCGGGCGAACGTCCTCGACCTCGACGACGCAGGCGACACCACGAAATCTGTTCGGGTTCAAGGACGGAACAGCCAACATCAAGGCGGAAGATCCAAACGCACTCGCCCAGCACGTCTGGGTTGATCCCACTGACGATCAGGCCTGGATGGCAGGCGGATCATTCCTCGTCGCCAGACGAATCCGCATGCTGATCGAGCAGTGGGATCGCGCAGTACTCAAGGAACAGGAAGCTGTCATCGGCCGCTCCAAACGCAGCGGAGCGCCACTCGGCGCCAAAGACGAGTTCGACGAACTCGATCTCGATTCCAAAATGGGCCACGACTTCGTCATCCCGGAGGATTCACACGTGCGCCTGGCCTCTGCCGAGGAACTCGGTGGGATTCAGATCTTGCGCCGCGGATACAACTTCACCGACGGCTCCGACGGCTTCGGCCACCTGGACGCGGGACTGTTCTTCGTTGCGTACTGCCGGAATCCGGTCGAGCAATTTGTTCCGATGCAGCAAAACCTTTCACGACACGATGCGCTGAACGAATACATCCAACACGTCGGTTCTGCCGTCTTCGCGTGCCCCGGCGGTCTCGCCGACGGACACTACTGGGGCGAAACACTGTTCGCGTAGCCGAACACCGGAACACCGGTCCAGGTTGCGATCTCGGAGCGAAATCTGCGCACGGAGTACTTCTCGTACGAGCGGGCACCATTCACGTCCACCGCGGCGACATCTCGGATGCACTCGGCCACCGATTCCCAACTGTCGTCGTGGAAATGGAGTCCGTCGACACCAGGTGTCACGGTTTCCGAAGCTCCACCAATGCTGTTCGTAATCACGCGCGCACCCGCAGCCATCGCCTCCACCGGCATGATTCCGAAGTCTTCGATCGCCGGAAAGACGTATGCGAGTGCCTGCTGATACAGCGCAAAAAGCAACGCATCCGAGGGGCGACGAACAATTCGAACGGGAACCGACGCAGAGTCAGCCATCGCGCGGAGCCGATCCTCTTCCGGGCCCGACCCTGCGATGACAGCAGCCGTCCCGGCCCGCTCGGCTGCCCGGATCACCCAGTCCAAACGCTTGTACGGAATGAACCTCGAGGCACCGAGAACGAATGGTGAGGGCAAACTGGATAGTAGCTGAAGTTCGTTTTCGCTCAAACGGGACCGCCAATCCTCGACGGCAGAGATCCGGTCGACGTCCACCGGGGGGTGGATGACCCGTGACTGCACGCCCCAGGCACGCTCAACCCGTCGACTGACGAACTCGCTGTTCGCTGCGAACGAGGCCCCCTCCGACGCTCTCTTGCGGTCAATTTTGCGCAGAATGGGTGATCCCAGCCTCGCGAGTGGCGAGTTTCCACGCTCGTCCAGTTCGGGGTTCCACACGTACCTGGCGGGGGTGTGCACGTAGACGAATTTCCGGAATCGCGCAGACTGCCCCCTGAATGTTGCGTGATGGGCAAACACGTGGGAGCTGATCAGCGCGAAGTCGTAGTCGCGGTTCTCCAACCCTCGCCAGGTAAACGGCATGACAGGCAATGAGAGCGCTTTGCTACGACGCAATGGCGTTGCAGCGAGCGCACTTTCGTTGACATCGGTTGTCGAGTAACGCCCGGGAGCATCGTTCCACAGACAATACAGGTCAGCGTCCGGATAGCAGTTGACGAACTCGTCCAGCACCTTCTCTGCGCCGCCCGAACGCTCTATCCATTCATGGACGAGTACACCTGACATTTTCGGACTCCTATGCGCTTTTTTGGCGCTCCACAAACCTAGAGATTGCCGGATCGGCACCAAACAGACTACTGGTATGTTTACTAGCAACATACAGGCAACCGATCTTGACCGGAGTGATCACCATCGAGACTCAACTGGCCACGTGGTTCGAGTCGGCAGACAGGCCGTTGCTCGGATTCGTTCACGTGCCCTCTTCAGGAACTGTCCGAGAAGCCGTGGTCATGTGTCCCCCGCTGGGCAAGGAGCACATCGACACCTATCGCGGCATGCGACTTCTCGGCGAAAAACTCGCGGCACAGGGTATGGCCGCTTTTCGTTTCGAGTACGCGGGAGTCGGCGACTCGGCCGGTGCCGAAGACGATCCTGACGCTCTCACCCTCTGGCTGAAGAGCATCGTCAGCGCTGTGGACTATGTCCGACGAGCGGGCGCGGAATCCGTCAGTATCGTCGGACTGAGAGTTGGGGCCCTCCTGGCAGCGTCGGCATTGCAGGAGTGCGGAGCCGTCAACTCGATAGTCCTGTGGGACCCAATTCTGACCGGCCGCAACTACCTCAGGGAACAACGTGCGTTCTACGCGATCAGCGTCGGAGAGGACGATCCCACCGACTCACGTGTGTCGATCATGGGTGGCGTGCTGGCACCCGAATGCGCCGACCAACTGTCACGTCTCCGCATCACCGGACCATTTCTCGGACGTCCACGCACCCTTCTGGCCGTGAAGTCTTCGGTACTGGACAGCAGGGCTGTCGCCGGGCTCGCAGCAACTCTTGATCCCGAGATGATGATCTTGGAGAACCACGACGCGTTCACGTCGCCTCCCAGTTTCTACGTCGACATCCCCTACACACACATCAGCGAAATCGCACAGTGGTTGGATCGCCACGCGCCCACGAGTTCCTCCGCGTTCACTCCCGCGATCACCACCACAGCTCGCGTCGCGATCACCGAAGTCGGCGAGGAGGTGTTCGAGACGTTGGAACGATTCGGTGCTCAGGAGCTCTTCGCGATCCGCACGCATCCCGCAACTTCTCCCGAATCCGAGGCAGGCAACATATCGACCACCGATGCGCCTCCCGAGCGCGGACTACTGTTCTTCACTACGGCAATCGAGCATCGAGTCGGGCCTGGCCGCTCGTGGGTGACCATCGCTCGTGAGGCCGCGGCTCTCTCGGTCACGAGTCTCCGATTCGACCGACGAGGGGTCGGCGACTCGGGCCCGATCGACGCCGACAATCCGACGTCGGTCTATTCACACGCGGCAGACGAGGACGCACGTACTGCCGTTGCTGCACTCGGCGCAGATCCGAGAAACCTCGTGATGACCGGATTGTGTTCTGGGGCATGGACCTCAGCGTCCATGGCGCTCGAGATGGGTGCGAGATCGACAATACTCGTGAACATGATTCTGTGGTCGGTGAGGCGCAAGAAGTCCCTGATGGATGCTGTCTTGCCGGAGGCTCCTCGAATCGATCCAGGTGCCGAAACCACGAAACTTCCCCTCCGCGGACGGGTGAAAGGCGTACTGCAGTCCCGTCTCCCCTATTCAGCGTGGAAGCTACTGGGAATCAGAGGAATCACGCAGGTTCCTGAGGTAATGCTGGAGGCACTCTGCAAGCGTGGGGTGGATACCACCGTCATCCTCTCCCCCGCGGACGCCGCATGGTTCAATCAGCAACGCGGACCCGAAGGCGTTGCCCGGATGACTCACCGAGGACAAACGTTCAACGCGATCATGCCACCGGTCGGCGATCACCCGTCCTACCATCGTGACCTCCGAAATATCGTGCAAACAAAGGCGATTTCTTCGATAGCAAGAGCATTCGGAATTACGACGGTCCCTCGGGCCGACACGGCGAATGCGAACCGGTTCATCGCGTGAACACATCATTCATGATTGTTGCTGCAATCTTCGCAGTACCCATCGTCGTTGCGATCTACCAGCGACCACAACGCGGCTTGCTGCTTGTTGCACTGTTCGCTCCGCTCCACGGTCTGTTGGCGATCATTCCCGGCGGGACATCGATGGCCGGTTGGAAGGAGGGGTTGCTCCTGCTCACGTTGGGATGCACCTTCGTCAGCCCCAATCGCCTTCGGGTAGTGCGCCCCTCGATGCCTTGGTGGCCGGCTGCCGCGGCCTGGGTAGCTTTCGGTTCCGCGTCAGCACTGCTTCTGTCCGGTATCGCCGGGGTGACATCGATAAAGATCACCTACTTCTACATCTTGATACCCGTCATTCTCTGGCGCGCACCGTTCTCGCGGGACGACCGAGATCATCTCGTGTCCGTCCTGATGGGTATGGGGATACTGACAGCAGTCATCGGACTCCTTCAGCAAGCAGTAGGGCCTGCATACCTGGTGGATCTCGGCTACAGCTACACCGAGCAGATTCGAATCACCGGCTCGATCTTGCGAAGTTTCAGCACTTTCACCGGTCCGTTTGCGTTCGGTCTCTTCGTGATGCTGAGTTTGATCGTCGGCATTTCGGTCGCTCTCGCGGATCCGAAACGGCTGCGCAACATTATCTTTCTGGCCGCAACTCCGATCATGGTCGTAGGCATGGGAGTCTCGATTGTGCGAGCCAGCTACATCGGGTTGGCTGTCGGGCTTCTCTGGATTGCCGTATACAAGTATCGGTCTATCTTGATGTTGTTCGGCGCGGCTGCCGCTGCCGTTCCCTTCGTACTTCTGTTGGCACCACCATCAATCGTCAAACCACTGTTCTCGTCGTACAGTCTCGAAGAACGCGGTAGCGGATGGTCGTCGACAATCAGCTCGCTGTTCCTGCATCCACTCGGGCAAGGTTTGGGCGCAACAGGATCCGCGGCGGCAAAGGCGGCGGAAGCAGCGCAACCGATGCTCAACACGATGACGATCAAGGCCGCGACAACACTTGGGCTGATCCCCTATCAGCCCGACAACTACTACATGAAAGTCGCAGTCGAGCTCGGACCGATCGGCTTGTGGATTTTTGTCCTGGTCCTCATATCTTCCGGAGCGTCCGCGCTGAGGGCATCGCGTGTGCTTCCCGGCTCGGACGGCGCTTTGGCTCTCGGTGTCAGCGCCTCGATCGTCGCGGCCGCGGTCGCTTCTGTCGTCTCGACATATTTCGAGATATTTCCCCTCGACCTCTACTTTTGGCTACTGATTGGAACCGTGGGATGCGCACTGACTCAACACCACTCGGAGAAAGAAGCGATATCCGATCACGAATCACCCTCGGAGCCATGGCACTCCGACCTGGTGGGGGCGGCGTCCAAACCTATGCACGCGAACTACTCCGAGAACTCTCCCCACTGATCAGCGAATCGACGAACCTCAGCGCAACAGTGCAAATCGACGCTGTCGATGAAATTCCAACCGGAGTGCGCGCCGTGACGCGCCCTGTTGCCTCCGGAGCACGCAGAGCCGCGTGGGCGATGGTGCCGGTCGCGGGCAGCGACTTGTTCCACAGCCTCGACGTCGACCTCCCGATCGGGCAAGGCGGCCTGAAGATCTCGACGTTTCACGACATGTCGGTATTCGACGTTCCGTGGGCCTTCAGTCGATATCGAGCAGCTGGCGAACGCCGACTCCTGTCCGCGGCGCTACGCAAGGCCGACGTCGTCATTGCAGTATCGGACTTCACCGCCGAACGAATATTCGCACTGAGCGGTCGGCATGCCGTTGTCACGCCGCTGGCACCCGCATCCTGGGCCACGATCCCCACCGAAGCTGCAGTGACCGAAGTTCGGCGGCGATTGAAACTGCCGGAGCGATTCGTGCTGCAGGTCGGAACGATCGAACCTCGAAAAGATGTCGCTCTGGTCGCCGAAGCGTGCACGGAGCTGTCGATTCCTTTTCTGCTGGCGGGCTCCGGCTCGACGGGCCCCGACGCGCCCCGTTCCGCCCGAGGATTGGGTTACGTCGCGACAGAAGACCTTCCGGCACTCTATTCCGCCGCAACTGCTGTCGCTTACTCCTCCCACTACGAGGGGTTCGGTCTGCCGCCACTCGAAGCCATGGCGTGCGGCGCGGCAGTGGTTGCGAGTGCGGTCGGAGCACTGACCGAATTCGCCGACAACGCCGCCGTGCTTGTCCGCAAGCACGACAAGGCTTCCTGGTTGGCCGCTCTTCGCTCAGTCGTCCTGGACGACGATGTCAACACCGCACTCCGTATATCTGCGCCACGTGTCGCGGCCCGATCGACGTGGACCCGAACAGCCGAATACACGGTTGACGCGTACCGCATTGCAGGGCTGAGCGTGTGAGTTGCTCATGACGAATCGCAATTCGACGGGCACCGAGCCCGTATCGCCGCGAGAGTTCGCCGAATTGCGCCAGGCCGCTATCGACAAGTTCGAGAAGGAACGTCGCGAGCGAGAGACGAAAATCCACGGGCCGGCCGCTCCGGATTTGACTGCGAACGATGCACGCCGAAGCACTGCGATCATGCTCGGAAGCCGGATCGCAGTGGCAGCGATGGGGTGGACCGGCTCGGTTCTGATCGCGCGTTCGATCAGCCCTGACGAATTCGGTCAGTTCTCCCTCATCTTCGGATTGCTCGGATTGTTGTCCGTCGTCACCGATCTCGGCGTCGGCCGAGTGGTGCTCGCGAAGTTGGTCGAGTGCAATCCGTGGGAAGTTTCGCTGGTCACCACCGCGTTCATATCCCTACGGGTCGCCCTTGGTCTTTTCGGATACATCGTCGCGGTGGGTTATGTCTGGATTCTCCGCTACCCCGCAGAAGTGGTCGAAGCAACGGCGGTCGCTGGTTTGGTCGTTGTCGTTGCCACTCCCAGCCATGCACTTTCCGTCATGTACCAGAGCCGCCTGCGCATGACGTATGTCGCAATCGCCGAGGGCGTCGGGCAACTCGCCCAGCTTGTCGCGACCATCGTCGCGGTTTTGTGGCAGCCGATCCTCCTCGTTCTCGTCATCCCTGCGGTCATCAACGAAGTGGTCGCGGCCGTCGTGAAAGTGCGCGGTGTCCGAAAGGGCGTCGCCGGGCCAAGGCCGTCGTCACGAGCGCAGTTTCGTAGGTGGCGGGAAATGCTGATCGAAGCAATCCCTTTGAGCATCGGCTTCGCTTTGGTCACGCTTCTGTCCAAGGTGGATGTGCTGCTCTTGGGCAAGCTCGATACTTTCGATTCGGTCGGCTTGTACACCATCGGGTACAAATTCGCGGACCTTCTGCAAATCGTCGCAATCACCGTAGTCACCCCGGTAACAACACTTCTCGTGTCATATTGGCCCGACAGCGTGGGAGTGTTCCGCGAACGAAGCCGCGAAACATTCATCGTCCTGACAGTTCTCGGGAGCGCATCGATCGCCGCGTTCTGGCCTGCTGCCACCGGAGTGCTCACCTTTCTGTACGGAGAGCGGTTCGCAATTGCAGGGACCTCGACGCGACTGTTGGTGCTTGGCGCATGCTTCTCGATGCTCACCCAGTTGGGGTTGATGATCCTGGTTGCGAGCGGCCGGCATCGAATATATCCGTGGATTGCATTGGGCGGCTTACTCTTCAATATCGCGGTCAACATCGTGTTGATTCCTCGAATGTCATTCAACGGAGCGGCAGTTGCGACCGTATCGACCGAACTGCTTCTTTTCGTTGCAATTTGGATTGTAGTGCGGCAAAGTCTGCCGGTTCACAGAATGTTTCCGATGCTCCCGCTCGGAGCGGCCGTCGCCCTCTGCGCGGTGGTCACAGTGGCAGGAACGATCTGCGTCGAAAGGTTGAGCGTGCCATGGCCAGTCGTTTCGGTTCTCGCTCCACTTGGGACAGTCGGAATCTATGCACTTGTATCGCTCGCGGGCGGGAAGTCGCCACTCGCAATGGTAAAACCCGACAGGGAAGTAAAATGACACGAACGATCATTTTCGTCAGCCACACTGGAGAGATCTCCGGCGCCGAACTGGTCATGCTCCAACTGATGCGTTTGGCACACGAGCAGGGTTTCACGGTAACGTTGGCTTGTCCGGAAGGGCCGCTGAGGGATCGCGCACGCGCGTCAGTCGACTTCGAAACGGTCACGCTACCAACCCTGTCGCTCAGAGGCGAAGGGGGTCTGGCACGCGTCCTGGCGATTCTCGAAGTTGCAAAGAATTGGCGAATTGCCGGGCGCATCATTGCGTCTCGGGCTCAGTCGGCCAGCTCGACCGTGATAGTCAACTCACTGTTCGCATTGCCGGTGATCAGGCTCGGCCGCGTACCGCAACGTGCAACGTGGCTTGTCCACGACACTCTCTCGAGCACAAAACAACGAATCGTCGTACGGATTGCAAAACCCGGGATCCGACGAGCAGTCGCCGTCTCCGGACCGACCTCGCTTCCTGTTCTTTCGCTGGGAATTCCCACCTCGGTGTCACGACTTGGTGTTGTAGTTCCCACTGAGGTAACGGAAGTTCGATCACCGGCACGCCGAGTTGTCGGAATCATCGGGTCACTGACGCCGTGGAAAGGCCACTTGGTGTTGATGGATGCCATCGCCCGCACAGTAGACGTCCAACTCGAAATCGCCGGACTTCCGTTCCCGGGCGATGAAATGTACGCACAAGTACTACGTGAACGCGCACAGCAGTCGGATCTGGCGGGTCGCGTCACATTTCTCGGATATGTCGATTCACTGGCAACTATCAAAGGATGGGACATCGCGATTTCTGCGAGCACCTCTCCCGAAGCCGGCCCACTCGTGGCACTCGAAGCAATGAGCATCGGAGTGCCAGTCGTCGGAACCGATCTCGGCGGCACCAGCGAGCTGCTGGGGGACGGCGCCGGATCGCTCGTCGAGCCATCTGATTCAGTAGAACTCGCAGCCGAGATAACGAGACTGTTGGAGGACGGGAGTGCACGATCCGAATTGTCACGCATCGGCCGGCGGAAGGTAGAGGACCGATATGACATCCAGAAGAATCTTCCGGCTCTGCTGAAGGAGCTCATCGATGGCTAAGGCACGTCGAGTCGCCGCAGTCGCAGTGGTCTTGTTGATTGTCGGATTGGTAGTCCATTCTTCGATTACCGCAACCGGCGAACCTTGCGCAGTTCAACCTTCGTCAGACAATACTGGCATCGCACTTGGTTCCGGCTATACCGCAATGAGTGACGCCGAAATGGATCGAACGGTGGAAGCTATTCGATCATCGGGTTCGCACTGGGTCAGATTCGACATCGACTGGTCCGCCATCGAAAGTACCGAGGGCGCCTTCGACTGGTCCGGAACCGATCGCCTCGTGGACATCGCAAAATCTTCCGGGCTCGAGATTCTCGGTCTCATCACCTACACGCCTGCCTGGGCAAGAGATCCGGCAGCGACGAGTCCTGACACGCATACCCGTCCGGCCGACCCGGACGCGTTCGGTAGGTTCGCGGCGCTTGCCGCTGCCCGCTACTCGAATTCCATTTCGTCATGGGAGATCTGGAACGAGCCCAATCTCCAAACATTCTTCAATCCGACGCCGGATCCTGAGTATTACTCAAGGCTGCTCGCCGCATCGAGCGTAGCAATCGAGGCAGTGCAACCGGGCGCAACAATTGTCTCCGGTGGCTTGTCCCCCGCAACTGACAACGGCGCTGACATAAGCCCCACGACGTTCCTCGCGAACATCTACGAATATGGAGCTGGACAACACTTCGACGTTGTCGGAATGCATCCGTACACCTACCCGGCACTGCCCTCGGACCCGTTGACTCGAAACTGGAACTCTTTCTATCGAATGCGGCTGATGCACGACACAATGGTTGCAAACGGCGACTCGACCAAATCTATTTGGGCGACCGAATTCGGGGCACCAACAGGAACTGGTCTCGACGCTGTGACCGAGTCGATGCAAGCCGAGATACTGCGTGACGGATTCAACGAAGCACGTAGCCAAGGGTTCGTTCAGAAGGTCTTCGTTTACAGTCTCCAGGACCGCGGCTCCGATCCCGGTGATCGCGAACAAAACTTTGGCCTTCTGAATCTCGACTTCGAACCGAAGCCCGCTATGGCCGTGTTGCAAGATGCAAACGAAACTGGAGGATGCCTCTGAACTATTGATCATTTTCGACCACAGTCACCGAGAAAATCGGACAATACCAACCGGCGCATTTCGCAGTAGCACCCAACCGGACGGAAGTACTGCAGAACCGACTTCGAGACTGGTGCCAAGTGACCCAATTCATGCAATTCTTTGATTTGTCGGATTGGTCATCTAGTTCGGCTTCCAACTTGTCTGTCCCGCACCGGTTTCGAGTCAC
Source organism: Rhodococcus sp. APC 3903 (assembly GCF_030407755.1). Classification (NCBI taxonomy): domain Bacteria; kingdom Bacillati; phylum Actinomycetota; class Actinomycetes; order Mycobacteriales; family Nocardiaceae; genus Rhodococcus; species Rhodococcus sp. APC 3903. Next base: position 98,366 of record NZ_JASDCV010000012.1, on the reverse strand, counting down.
TGTGGAAAGAAGGTGGTCGACGTGAGTCGACTTCGATTGTCCCTCGCCTGCGCCCTGTTGACTGTCGGGTCATTGAGCGCGTGTGCACCGAGTCCAGTTCCAACAACAACCCCAACCCCGAACTCGACGTGCAGTTCCGTTGGTTTAGGGATCGCCGCGGGCGCCCCACTCAACGGTCTCTCTCAGAATGATCTCGATGCAGAACTGACCGCAATGAAGAATGCCGGCGCAACCTGGCTCAGGTTCGACGTCGATTGGTCCGCCGTCGAATCAACCAAGGGCCAACAGAATTGGAGCGCAACCGACCGCGTCGTCGATCGAGCACGTCTCCAAGGATTGAGCGTCTTGGGAATCGTTACGTACACGCCGGCTTGGGCTCGCGTCGCCGGGGTCAACGATACCCACGGGTATCCATCCGATCCGGCCGCGTTTGCCAAGTTTGCACAACAAGCAGCACAACGGTACTCGAACAGAATCAGCACTTGGGAGATTTGGAACGAACCGAACCTGACACAATTCTTCCGCCCCAAGCCGAATGTGAACACCTACACTGCACTCCTGAAAGCCGCATCTGCAAGTATCCGTGCGGTACAACCGGGTGCAAAGATTCTCAACGGCGGTTTGGCACCGGCCGTCGACAACGGATCCGACATCTCACCGGTCACATATCTCAAGGGTATGTACGCGGCAGGAGCAAAGTCTTCATTCGATGTCTTTTCGATCCATCCGTACAGTTGGCCTGCGCTACCTTCGGATTCGTCCACCCAGAATTGGAACACTTTCTACAGGATCCGACTGATGCGAGAATCGATGGTGCAGAACGGGGACAGCGGAAAGAAAGTCTGGGCAACCGAATTCGGAGCTCCGACAGGTACAGGCCCGACCGCCGTCAGCCCGCAATTACAGGCCAACATCATCTCGGATGGATTCGCGCAAGCAAAGGTGCTCGGTTACATCGAGCGCATTTTCATCTACAGCATGCGTGATCGCGGAACCAACACTTCGGATATCGAACAGAACTTCGGTCTGGTCACGATCAATTACACTCCGAAACCCGCACTCGCGGCGGTGAAACAGGCCGTTGGAGGGTGCGGCACACCCAAGATCTAGTCAAAGCCCGGTCCTTCAGGATTCCGACTGTCCGTCTGCTGAATCCGAACGTATAAGGCTCACGCGAGTTCTTTGCCTCCTCTTTCGAATTTCCGCTATATCCTTGGAGGTCAACATAATTCGTTCGGTCGAGGCTTCGGAGTCGATGCCGTCGGCTTCCCCGGACGCCTTGACACCAGTTGCATCAGTGCTGGTCGTCTCCGCTCCGGAAGCTTCCACTACGGACGCCTCGACTCCGGCCCCCTCGACATCAACAGTCTGCACGACCTGCGGCTCTTCGAGCTCGACCCCTGCGCTCGACTTGGGCGTAGCCGTGCCCTTCGGCAGGTTCTTCTTCGCAATACTGACCGTTTTCGCATCCACCAGGCTGGCGCGATCCCTCCTCGAAACCAGGTCGGAAGTATCCATTCCGTAGGGCACGGCAACGGAAGGCTCGTTCAGCCGCGGCGCACCGGACTTCACCCAGGCGCTGTCGGACAGGGTCTGTGAGTTCGTGGCCGAGTTGGTCGGCTCGGCCGCCAGTTTCACTGAACTTGCGGGCCTGCGTCTGCGACGCAGCACCGCGAGGGTAAGTACGTCGAGGAGAGGCTCGGGAGCAGACGGACCCACGAGTACCAGTGTTCGCGCAACATCGACTTCGGCCAAAGCCCTGAGGCATTCGACGATCTCCCGTTGGTTGGCGTGCTGTGCGGAGACAACAACCAGGGCAAACCCGGTTCCATTGGATACAAATCGGCGCCACCAGTCCGACTTCAGCGAATATCGGGAGACCCCGGATCGCACGTGCGCAGGAACATCCCATGATGTGGAGGGGACGCCGTCACCCGAAAGCACCAGGACATGATCACCGAGACTTGCACGCTGGCATATCGTCAGCGCGAGGTTCGGCGGAAACTCAGCGGCTTCGGAGTGCTGCAGGAGTAGTGAGGCTCCGTATTTCCGGGCCGTTCGACGTGCCCACGCGTCGGTCACTCGCGAACTGAATCGACCCCGGCAGGCAGAGAGGATTTCGGCAGCGAGAATGAGGACCACCAAGAACGCAACCGCCGACTCGACGAGTGGCTTCGGCGCAACCGGCAGACCCGTTCCCGCGGGGGCGGAAAGCAACTGCAGTCGGTCGGAACCGGATACGGTCGATCTCAACTGGCGCAACTGCTCCAGCCTCGCGTCGAGATCCGCCTTGATAGTCGGATCGTCGGCGGGCGTCTCGTATTCGTCCAAGCTTTCTCGCCGCGCTGCGTCCAAGTCCCCGTTCAATCGAGCGATGTCGTCGGTGAGAACTCGGGTACGACGATCCAGCGTGTCTGCATTGCGTCGCGCCTGCGCGTCGCTCAAGGTGGCGACGACTATTCGTGCCAGCGCGTCCGCGTCAGCCTGACTGAAGGCAGTCGCCTTGACGAATACCAATGCCGGAGAAGTACCCGGCGTCACCGAGATGTGGCTCGAGACATCCGCTGTCGTCCACCCGTTATTCAACTGGTCGTGGATGGCGGCAACCACATCGCTATCGGTGGCCAGTGCGACATAGGGGGCAACCAACTGGCCGAGGTTCGCGTCCGTCACGACGATCTGCGAGGCAGACTGAACCTCCGCGACGATGTCGGATTGATACACCGGTGTCGCGCTTCCCCGCACAGCGTAGACAATCCCACCGACGAGCAATGCGATGACAAGAGCGGGGAAGAACACTCTTGCAAGGTTTCGTGCATGCCTCACTAGGTCGAAAGTGGGCGGAACGCCGAGTTCGCGACGTATCGCCGCATCCCTGGTACTCGAATCTGCCATCTTGAGTACCCCCGATTGGATCGCGCGTTGAAGCGTAGCTGAAAGAAACCAAAAGTTTGCCGAACGCACACAAACATACCTGACGGCTGATGTCAGCTACCAAGTAGCCATCGCGGTCGCGACCACATCTGCCAGTACTCGACGATTTCGGCTCCGCTCGCGTCGTACAGAGCATTGCCGGCAGCGCTGGCGAGACCACACACGGCGCCGTCGCCGACAGCCTCGAATGCGGCTGCCGACACTTGCCGAAGGACCCGCAACCCATGTCCGCGCCGCTGTCCTTGCGCCCTGGTTCCGGCCGCCCACACAGTGCTGATGGGCCTACCGAACGACAGCATCGCTGCGGTCTGCAGCGTGTCGAGTTCGAACAGGCCGACGACTGAACGCTCACTTGGTCGGTCGGGGGCCGCCTCCTGATACACCAGAGTCGCAGATTCGCGATCGATACCGAAAACATCCTCCGCAAGTTGTCGTGCTGAACGCAGGTCGCCACCTTCCAGGATCCGCACCGCGGCATCCGGCGCTGACGGAGAATTCGGTAGCGCGCGCAGCGAACTCGAACCTACGCACACCCACCCTGCATCCGCGAGGACGGTCGCGGCATCCAGACCCGCCCCGGCGAGCATGACAACGGTGCGCAGTCGCTCTGCGAGCACTCGTTCCACAACGGCGACCGTGTTTTTCCGCACATCACCCCCATGGACCAATGCAAGGTTGTAGCTGGGATCGGGTGCACCCGTGAGAGCGATCCACCAACCGTCGTCGGCGAGATACACACCGGTCTCAGGTACGAGTCCAGACATGTTCTGCCCATAGGCATCCCGTAAGGCGGTCAACCCCGCCACCGTCCGAAGTGGTTGCCATCCGATCATCGTCGTCTCCTGGGTCCAGGTATTGTGGGGCCATCAAGCAGATCAAATCGGCCTTGAAGATTGCGGGCATACCTCTATCACTCCTCGCCCTTGGTGCGGCAGCGGGTTGGCCCGTCTTCGTCTCACCCAAGATCGATGCACCACGAAGTGCTGACGCTATCGTTGTCCTCGGCGGAGCACACGACGGACGCGAGGAGGTCGGAATCCAACTGATGAAAGACGGTTACGCACCACGCCTGATCTTCTCGAATCCTTACGGCGACAACGACAAGAAGATGCGGTCGATCTGCGAGGGTACGTTCGACTTCCCTGTCGACTGTTTCGTCCCCTCACCGTCCACCACCGAGGGCGAGGGGTTCGAAATCGGGAGAATGGCCAATGCCAACGGATGGAAGACTGTCATCGTCGTGACGTTCGTTCCTCATATCTCGCGGGCGCGGCACATCATTTCGCAGTGTTATCAAGGAGAACTGGTCATGGTCGCAAGCCGTCCGGAACTCTCGATCGGGACGTGGGCATTCAACTACGTTTACCAAACTGCCGGCTACGTCAAGAATCTGTTCTCGCATTGTTGAGCTCGACAGCTGACAGGAGGGTGCCCGGCGCGGATATCCGCGCCGGCACCAACCGCGTAGTCAGTACGCTCCGTCGCTTTTCGCGACCGCTGAGACGGTACGAGTAATGATCGAAAGATTTTGCAGGATAGACCAATTCTCCACGTAGGAAGAGTCCAGTCGAACAGATTCTTCCCACGAGAGATCACTGCGACCACTTACCTGCCAGAGACCGGTGATGCCAGGCTTGACCAGCAGGCGCCGGGCAACCTCGTCGTCGTACATCTCGACCTCGCGCCGCAACGGCGGCCGCGGACCGACAACGCTCATCTCGCCGCGAATGACGTTGAAGAACTGTGGTAGCTCGTCGATGCTCAATCGACGAAGGATCTTGCCGACGGACGTGATTCGTGGATCCTCCCGCATCTTGAACAACACGCCTCCCGCGCCTTCGTTGTCCCCCATCAGATCGACAACCTGCTGATCGGCGCCTTCCACCATGGTACGAAACTTCAACATAGGGAACGGTTTCCCGTTGAGGCCGATGCGTTCTGCCTTGTAGAACACCGGACCTTTCGACGTGAACTTGACCGCAGCGGCGGCGGCGACCATGACCGGCGCCACGAGGAGGATCATCAGCATCGAGAACACCGCGTCGAAAACAGCGGGCGCAAGCCGGTTGGCGCCCTGGTAGCGCGGTCGCGCAACGTGAATCAACGGGAGTCCCGCCGCCGGGCGAAACATCAAGCGAGCCTTCGACACGTCGGCTACGACCGGTGAAACCACCATGTCGACGCCCTCGGCTTCGAGGTCCCACATCAGCTTGCGTATGCCCACCTGCCCGAGGTCTTCGGTTCCGGTGACGATGACGGTGTCTGCGCCGCTTGCGCGCATTGCCTCGACCACCTCGAACTCGTTGCCCAATACCGGGACCGCTGCGCCGTCGACGACGATGTGATCGTCCAGCGCGGTCGCCCGACGCGGAATGCACGCTCCCACAACGTCGTAGCCTGCCGAGGAGTCCCGCACGAAGGCTCGCGTAGTAGCAACGACGGACGCGTGTCCACCGACCAACAGCACCGAGTTGCGGCAATCCCCGCTCGCACGCTTCTTTCGAATGTCGCGTCGCCAGAGGTAGCGCCCGAGAAGCAGCGCAGCGAGCCCGACGGGCAGTGCGATCATGAGATAGCTACGCGCGATTCCTACGCCGAGAATGATCCCGGCCAATGCGCCCACTCCGAAGACTTGGCCGGTAGCGAGCAGCACCTTCTCGTACTCGTCGCTACCCTCGCCCAGCATCGACTGATGACGGCTGCGTCCGCGTGCGAGCGCGATCATCCACAGCCCTCCCAGCGCTGCAGACGCAATCACCTTGAGTGGCGTCAGCCACTCGATCGGATGCGGCCACATGCTGCCGATCTGTGCGAGCGCGATCACGAACAGAACCGTGATCGAATCGCTCACGGCAATCCGCTTCCGGTATGCCCGACGCCAGTCGGTGCCGACATGAGCGGAATCCTGCAATGCTGCCGACCGGCTCTCCACCTCAGCATGAACGCTCATTTGCCATCAGTCCTTCTAGTCATTCGAATGACTTCAGCGGGTCGAACGGATTCAGCGGATCGCTGATCGGTAGCCACCGCGAGCCTCCAGGTACGGCAACACCCCGCCGGTTGCCGTACCTCGCTGCTCGCAGTGCAGAAACGAACCGTCATCGGACCCCCTACATAACTGCCGATCAAGGGCCACTTCGTGCCATAAAACGACCCAGTGTTGCTCATTTCGTACGTAAACATACCTTAGGTTTGTTTCAACTGCACTCACCGAGTCCAAGCTATTTTCCGGTTGCCAGATGATTACCGGGCAATTACGTCAAAGTGGGCTAATCCTCCACATTTTCGAGACGTCTTCCCTCACGAATCCGAATGTCGGCGATCAGCATGTCCAGGGCGCCCAGGAGTGCAGTGTCGGCGCGTCGGCACTGTTCGATCAAAGCTTCCAGATCAGCTTCGTCGGCGCTTTCGATCACACCGGCTTTGGCGGCCCTGCTCAGTACTTTTTCGGCGAGGAGCAACGGCGGCTGCGACCGAGCGATGCCGTCCATGGACGACGCGCGCGCCTTCTCGGCAGCCTTCAAAGCGTCCCACGCCCGCTCCTGCTCAGCGATGTCGACCACCCCGGAACTGACCAGGTGCGGGCTGCGATGCACGAGTTTCGCGATCAGTGCGCCGGCCACGTCGTCCAATTCGAAAACGCCGTGAGATTGAGCGATCCGCGAGTGGAACAACACCTGGAGCAACAGATCGCCGAGTTCCTCACGGAGATCGCTCTCGTCGTCGCTTCGAATCGCGTCGAGTACCTCATAGGTCTCCTCGACGAGGTAAACCGAGAGGCTCTCGTGCGTCTGGGTCGACTCCCAACCGCCGCGATTCCACAACCGGTCCATGATCGACGCCGCTTCCACCAATCGATCGCCGTGAATGGGTTCGGCGCGAATCATCTTTACCCCAGCGGCAGACAACGCCTCGATCTTCGGCTCGGCGGTGTCCATCATCACAGTCACCGCGGCGCCGGGTGTCGTGGCAGGCAATGCGCCGCGTACCGAGTCGGGAACGTCCGGGTCGATATCGATCGCGCCGGACAGGAACGGGAGCGCCTCCAGCGGAAAGACATGCGGCCGCAGAGGATCGAGCAGTACGACGACGGGCGATTCGTTCACCGAGTGCTCACGCCTCGACCAGGACGGCACCGGCGGCGCGCCCGTCTATCGCCAGGATGAAGTCCGCGATGTATTGAAGTAGTTCGACGTCCCGCAGGCGATCCGAGCCGACTCCGCCGGTGCGAGGCAGCGGGAGTTGCACGAGCCCGGTCGTTGCCCGGTACTGCGCGCTCGGATAGATCCTCTTGAGCCTGATCTGTTTGGAATCGGGCAGTGACATCGGCGAGATCTTGAGCTGAGTTCCGGTGACGGCGACTTCCTCCAGTTGGTACTCGCGGCAGAGCAGTCGAAGCTTGGCCACCGAGATCAGCCGTCGAACCTCTTCGGGCAGTGGGCCGTAGCGATCGACCAGTTCTTCGACTACGGCAGCGATGCCGTCGGAATCAGTTGCCGCAGCGAGCTTGCGGTACCCCTCCAACCTGAGCCTGTCACTGGTGACGTAGTCGGGCGGGATGTGCGCGTCCACCGGTAGGTCGATCCGGACTTCCTTCGTGCCCTCGTCCATGGTGATCGGTTTGCCGTCGGCTGCAGCCCGGAAGGCTTCGACCGCCTCACCGACCAGCCTGACATACAGATCGAACCCGACACCCGCGACGTGGCCGGACTGCTCTGCGCCCAGAACGTTTCCGGCTCCACGGATTTCGAGGTCCTTCATCGCGACTGCCATACCAGCGCCGAGGTCCGAATTCTGCGAAATCGTTGCCAGCCGATCGTATGCCGTTTCCGTCAAAGGCTTTTCGGCCGGGTACAAGAAGTATGCGTATCCACGTTCACGACTACGCCCGACGCGTCCGCGAAGCTGATGCAACTGCGAGAGGCCAAGCGAGTCCGCACGTTCGACGATCAGTGTGTTCGCGTTCGAGATGTCCAGACCGGTTTCGATGATCGTGGTACAGACCAACACGTCGAAGTCGCGTTCCCAGAAGCCCTGCACGGTCTTTTCGAGAGTGTCCTCGTTCATCTGACCGTGCGCGACGACGACGCGAGCCTCCGGGACGAGTTCACGGATCTTCTTGGCCGCCTTGTCGATCGAGCTGACACGGTTGTGTACGTAGAAGACCTGACCGTCGCGCAGAAGTTCACGCCGGATGGCCGCGGCAACCTGCTTGTCCGCATACGCGCCGACGTAAGTGAGGATCGGATGACGTTCTTCCGGCGGTGTGAGGATCGTGGACATCTCGCGGATCCCGGCCATGCTCATCTCGAGAGTACGAGGAATCGGGGTAGCCGACATCGTCAAGACGTCGACGTGGGTGCGTAGTGCCTTGATGTGTTCCTTGTGCTCGACTCCGAATCGCTGTTCCTCGTCGACGATCACAAGCCCGAGGTCCTTCCAGCGAATACCGGTCTGCAGCAACCGGTGAGTACCGACGACGATGTCGATCTCGCCTTCGGCCATGCCGGCGATGATTTCCTTCGAGTCCTTGGCGTCGGTGAAACGGGACAGCCCTCGCACCTTCACCGGGAACGACGCCATTCGTTCGGTGAATGTCTGAAGATGTTGCTGTGCAAGCAGAGTCGTCGGGACCAGTACCGCCACCTGCTTGCCGTCCTGGACTGCCTTGAACGCGGCACGAACGGCGATCTCCGTCTTGCCGTACCCGACGTCACCGATCACCACCCGGTCCATCGGAACCGGCTTCTCCATGTCGGCCTTGACCTCACTGATGACGGTCAACTGGTCGATGGTCTCGGTGAAGGCGAATGCGTCTTCGAGTTCCTTCTGCCACGGCGTGTCCGGGCCGAACGCATGCCCCGGGGCCGCCTGACGCGCAGCGTAGAGCTGAACCAACTCACCCGCGATCTCACGAACCGCCTTGCGGGCCTTACGCTTGGTGTTCGCCCAGTCGGATCCACCGAGCTTGCTCAGCGCAGGCAACTCTCCACCGACGTACCGGGAGAGTTGATCGAGCGATTCCATCGGGACGAACAGACGATCACCCGGGTGACCACGCTTGCTCGGCGCGTACTCGATGACCAGGTATTCACGACGCGCCCCGCCGATGGTGCGTTCGACCATCTCGACGAACCGGCCGATACCGTGCTGATCGTGCACGACCATGTCCCCTGCAGACAGCGCGAGGGGATCGACCTGATTCCGGCGCTTGGCCGGCAAGCGCTTTCCGTCGCCGACCGCAGCAACGCGGTTGCCCGTCAGATCGGACTCGGTGACGATCACCATCCCCGGCGTCGAGTCGTCGCCGGCGAGTACCAGTCCGTCGTGCAGAGACCCGCGGAGCACCGCGACCTGTCCGCGGGCAGGGGTCGCTCCGCCATCGAGCATCTTGGCGGGTACTTCGGCTTCACCGAGTCGCTCGACGACTCGGCTTGCTGTGCCGGCGCCTGCCACCACGATCGCCGCGCGACCGCCCGTGCTCACGTGTGCCCGGAGGCTGACGAACAGCTCGGCCAAGAGGTCGTCGGAACCACGTACCTGCGGTGCCGCCTGAACCGGGATTTCCAGTTCTTCACCATTTCCCGACGCCAGCGGACTGACCGTCCACCACGGACGGCCGGCAGCTTCGGCAGATTCGCGAACATGACGAAGCGACCGGTATGCGGAGGCACCGAGATCGACTCCCCCGCCGTTGAGGATCGACGTGTCGAGCGGTGCAGCGCCGCCGATCGACGCCGCCGTCCACGACGCTTCCAAGAATTCCTGGCCGGTGCGCACCAGATCGGTGGCGCGGGTGCGCACCTTCTCCGGATCGCACAGAAGGATGTGCGCCCCTACCGGAAGGACATCGGAAAGTAGTTGCAGTTCACCGGGTTTGAGAACCGGGAGCAGAGCTTCCATCCCCTCGACGGGGATGCCTGCCGAGATCTTGTCCAGCATCTCGACCAACGACGCGTCAGCCTGATTCTCAGCAGCGAGTGCCGCAGCTCGATCGCGAACATCAGCTGTCAGAATCAGCTCACGACACGGCGGCGCGATCACGGAATCGACGTCGACGTCCGGTAGCGAACGCTGATCGGCGACAGAGAAGTACCGAAGCTCCGATACCTCGTCACCCCAGAATTCGATACGTACCGGATGATCCGCCGTCGGCGAGAACAGGTCGAGAATGCCGCCGCGGACCGCGAACTCACCACGCTTTCCCACCATGTCGACACGGCTGTACGCCATCTCCACCAGACGAACCAGAACAGAATCGAAATCGATCTCGGTGCCGACGCGCAACGTGATCGGCTCGATCTCGCCAAGACCCGGCGCCATCGGCTGAACGAGAGAGCGCACCGTGGTCACGATCACCCGAAGAGGCGAGCCGTACGAGGCGTCGTCTGGTCTGGCGAGTCGGCGCAGTACCTCCACCCGTCGCCCGACGGTGTCCGCGCTCGGCGACAGTCGCTCGTGCGGCAATGTTTCCCACGACGGGAACTGCGCGACGCCTCCACCGAGCATCTCGGTGAGTTCTGACGTCAGATCGTCGGCTTCGCGACCGGTGGCCGTCACCAGCAGCACCGGAGTGCGCGCGGCAAGTGCAGCGGCGATGAATGGTCGAGCCGGCTTCGGCGCCACGATGTCCAGGGCAGGCGCACCGATCGAGTCGATCACTGGAGTGAACGCGGCGTCTGCGAGGGCGACCTCGGCGAGTCCAGCGAGCGCAGTCTGGGCAGAGGACAAGGAAGTCAACGAACGCACTCCTGAACAGTGATGACGGGTTGCGGACGCACAGCCCGAGCGCAAGATCTCCACCGAGGCAGAGTTGTGCGCCGGTTCGATTCTATCGGTGCGCGATCTCGCAGCGCAGTCCGATCCGTTCAGTTTCCCGTAACGCTCGGCTTCTTCGTCGTCCGCTTGGCCGGTGAAGATCGGGTGGCCGGGGCGCTCGGCGGTGCCACGGCCACGCTGGTGTGAGAGTTGAGCGCCCGAACCCGGCCGATTACCTTCGTTGCCTGGCTGGTTCTCCGTAGACGTACAGTCCTGCGACCGTTCGGCGCGAGGTGGAACCAGGAGTCTTCGGGCTCGAAGCCCTGCAGTTCGAGGGCAACGTATTGGGCGGAAGCATCCGTCGAGACGTCGACTACCCACTCTTCGTCGCCGACGTTGCGCGCCGTGGCGACAAGTCCGACCGACCGCTCGAGGGGCCGTGCCGGACTCCCCAGGAGGTGCACCACTTCGTCCACCATCTCGCCGTCTTCGTCTTCGAGCGTGACGGTGACGGCGTCGTATGTCCGCGCCCCGAACTGAAAGACGTGAGTGAGGTCGGTGAAACGGCCGACAAGGCTGTCCACGGACCAGGTCAGACTCGAGTGCGATTCCACCTTGACCGGTAGCGCGACGTCGACTGGGACGACACCTGACCGACTGTGCGCTCGAAACCTGATCTCGCCGACGACAGGTTCGGCAGTCTCGTTGATCGCGTCGAGCCTCAGTCCGTCCATACCGTCGTCCGTGACGAGGAGCGCGATCGGTTTGGCGCTCCTACGGAGCACGAACCACGGAGCCTTGGGGCTGCCGCTCCAATCGAGGACCCCCCATCCCGGCCCGGGCTCCAGGTCTCGCAGTGCGAGTGTCAAGGCGCCGTCGCACCGAGAATCCGGGCGACGCCAATAGCCGAGCGTCGAGGCGAACGCCTCACATACGGCTGCTCGCCCCAGGTCGAGATAGCGTTCCGGGTCGGACCACCGGACTTCACGAGCGTCTTCGCCGAAAAGCGCGTGGACGTAGTGATCCCGAACATCCTCGAAATCCCACGACGATCCGTTGTCCCGCGGCACCGCGGCTTTCCATGCCGGGTGGTGCCCTGCGACGGCGAGCGAACCGAATTCGTTCTCGATCACGGCATTCGACGGTGGAATCGAAAATGCCAATGATTCGGTCGCAAAACGTACTCGCGCGCTGAGCACGTCGGCCAGTGGACGACGATAGGCACCCACCCCGAAGTAGTGAGCGACCCCGCTTCCGACATGCGTTGCCAATTGCTCTCCCCCGCGAGGCGCCGAGGGCGACGACGTCACGTATTCGAGTTCAGGTGCCACCGCTGAGATCAGCTCCGGCAGTCTCGAATGAATGAGCGGGATGTGTTGATCGACCAAGCCCAGCATGGTCGGCTGCTGTTCGGTCTCGCTGCCGCCGCAGAAGACTGCCAAAGCGGGATTTCCACGCACTCTGTGCAAGAACGCGGTGACCTCTGCTGCAACGAGTTCGAAGAATTCGTCGGTGTCGGGCGGATCAAGCGTCGCCAACATCATGTCCTGCCACACGAGAATGCCCAGTCGCGCGCATTCCTCCCAGAAGTGGTCGCTCTCGTAGACCATCGTCCCCGGGATTCGAATCATGTTCAGGCCCGCCTCAGCCAGGCGTTCCAAGACACGAGTGGTGCCGGCGTCGTCTTGAAGCGAGATCGGGTCGGTCGGCACCCACACCGAACCACGGCAGTACACCCGGATGCCGTTGACATTCAAACGGAATCCACCATCGGATCTGTCGGCCTCCACCGTCCGGAAGCCCACTGAACCGAGATGCTCGGAGACTCCGACCGTTTCTATCGTCACCGGATACGTGCGAGGAGCGCCATGAGTGTGCGGCCACCACAACTGCGCGTCCGGCACTTCGACGACGCCGGACACCTCGAGGAATCCGTCCGGTCCGGCAATTACAGCCAATTGTCGCGAGTGTTCGCCGACGCGCACGGTCACGTACTCCAGCGAGGCCGGCAATCCGGTGAGCCGAGCGCTGACGGCAACGTGACCGGTTGTGCCGTCAACACTCGCGTGCTTGACAGCCGAGACTACGGCGGCAAATCCCTTGTCCAACAAACGGATACCCCGCCACGGTCCCACCGGTACCGGAACGCCACTGAATACGGGAGCCATACCGAGCATCGTGGTTCGGATCCACCGAAGACCCTGTTCACGGACCATCGACGAGCGCCAACGTCCTCGAGGACGCCTCGATCTCAGAATCGCGGACAGAGAATGAAAATGAATAGCGACCTGGACGCGTTTACCAGCGCCGACTACGGCCGGAATGCTCACTTCCCCAGGCGTGAACATGGATTCAGTGGACGCGACATGGACGCCGCCGATCCAGACATCGGCAAACGCCGTCACACCGTCGAACTGGAGCAGCCACGACCCCTCACCGGTCGTGGCCACGGTAGTCACGAACCACCAGTCCGATGATGAAACCGACGACGATGAAACCGACGACGATGCAACGGACTTCGTGCGTCCGGCGTCCGTTTGCGCCGCCTGAATCGCACCAACGACTGTCCCAGGCACAGACGCTGCGACCCACTCGGTCACGGTTTCGAGGGCATCCGGATCAGATATGGATCCGGGTTCGGTTGCAGCGCATCGCCATATCGCGCCGGCCAGCAGGTCTGCTGACGAACGAGGCACTGTTAGACCAACCTCAAGTGTCGATGGGAGTCGACGCCGATTGCGTCGGCAACGACTTCCATCGCCCTCTTCCACGACACGGCCATCTCGTCGAGTTGCTCACGCGGGTCCACCGCGCGGCCCCTGGAGGCACGCGCCATCTGAAACTGCACGCTCTTGGCCCCGGACGCCACTTTGCGGAAATCTGGCGCAGCTTCGCCTGTCCCGGAGAAACCTGCAGTGTCCAAAAACTCGCTGGCGTCGGCTGCCAGCTCCGCGCTGGCACCACACTGACGAAGTAGCCCGAAGGACCAGAGGTGAAAGGCATCCATACCCGCCCCCTGCACCCATTCGAGGTCGTCGATCACCCGGCGTCCCAGCTCTCGCACGGGATTACCCGCGGCTCGAACCGCTACGTTCCGCCGAGCCACTTCGGCGATGTTTCCGGCGTTGGTCGCGTGAACCGGATTCAACCTGATCTGTTCGACGTAGGGCACGAACGAAGGAAGTGAGGAACGATCGAGATCGAAGACACCGGAGAAATCGTCGCCTCGCAGCAAGTAGTACCCGCTGTTGTGGAAGTATTCGAGCTCGCCGGCAACGCGATCGATCCGATTGGGCACGATCGTGGTCTTGGTGTGCCCCTCGTGATAACTCGTTCCGAGAGTGTCGGGAAGCCAGTATCCGTCGACTTCAACCGTCGACAGCATCCCAACCGCGAGGTTGTCCTCGACATGGATCAGCGGGGCCCGCCAGACGTTCATCTCGGCGACTTCGATTCCGTACAGCGCGTAGATGTCCTCGGCCTTGAGCTTGAGGAACGTCCACTGAGTCCCGTCGAACCGCGATGAGAAGGCACATGCCAGCGCCGGGACGGGGTCCAATCCCAGCGAATGCAACACTTCGATCCACAGATCCGTATAGCAGTTGGTCTGCGCCCACACCCGGTCGTCCTGGTGCAACGAATGGGGTTGGTAGCGATCAGGTGAAATGTCGATGAGCCGGGACATCAGATGCCCATTCGTTCGCGTACGGAGGTTGGCCACGCAGCCACATCAAGACCATGAGTCCGCAACAAGGACAACGCGATTCGCTCCATCCCGAAGCCGACGCACGAGCTGTGCGCCACCTCCCCCTCCGCCGTTCGGATGTCGAAGTTGACACCGAAATGGTCGAGATGGTTGTTCGAGGACACGATCGCCGTGCCCTCGTCGAGATCTCCGTAGAGCCGAACCGTCAGTTCCGTCTTGAGATTCTCTTCACGCTGGTTGGCTGCAAGCATCTTTCCGGCGCGTCCGAAGAAAGGATCATTGGCAATCACCGGGGTGGCGTCGAGTTCGAGCCGGCCGAGCACCTCGAGCCCCCGCTCGATCCAGTGCTCGCGATGCGCTCGCGCTGCCGCGGCGTTACCGATCGTCACGAACTCGTGCATCCGAAACGCTTGCATGCGAGCCGGATCGATCGCCGGTTCGTGCCGGAAGCAAAAACCGTAGATGTCCAGCAGCACCCCGCCTTCGGGGAGAACTCCGGTGTATCGCGCATAGGCAGGATGGCACGCTGCGGAGACGAGCATGGTCTCGGTCGGCTCGAGGTGGCGATCCCACGATTGTCCGTCGGCGCGATCGGCCAGCAGTCGCGCGTGATCGCGATTGGAACCAGCGAAGGTGTTGATGGCGCCGGTGAGGTTGGGAAACGAAGCGATGTAGTCGGTGCGCTCGAAACTGCTACGAGGGAACACCGGCGGGAACCGCAGCCGAGTCGCGGCGTCGCCTGGCCCCGCTGCAACCACCACTCGGTCGATACCGTCGACGATGTCCTCGAACACGCCGGAACGCCCGTAGAGTCCCGGTACCTCTGTCTCGACGAGTAGTCCTTCGACGAGCAGTTCGCGTTGAAATGCAGCCCGAGCCCGATCCAGATCGGTCTCGCCTGTCACAGTCTCGGTTGTCACATTCTCCGTCGTCATAGCGTTCCCCGGTATCCGATAGCCATGTGAGCTGAACCTGCCATGATTCGATCGTTGTTCACCATCACCGCTGCGCCGTGCGCGTCACGAAGGTGCCGACCGAGCGAAAATTCGGTGTCCTCGCGATATCCCGAGATGCCACAGATCAGCATTGTCTGCCCCACGATTTCCACCACCGCGGTGGAGGCTGTGACTTTCAGGTTGTTCATCGCGAGCGAAAAGCCCACCGCTCCTGTCGCCTCGAAATCGGCGGCGCCTTCCGCAGCGTGGACTGCGCGGTCGTACCTGCGTGCAGAGGCGTCGACGAGATCGGCGAATTGTTGTGCCGAAGCAGCAACTTCGGCGAGCCGCAGCGCTCCGGGGGAAGTGACTCCGGGCTGCTTGCGGGCGGCGGCACGCACGTACTTGCGTGCCTTCTCGACTGCAGCGTCGGCAATTCCCAACCACACCGAGCTCCAGACGACGTGCGAGACCGGAAGCATCGTATGGGTGGAGATATCGGAATACGGTACGTCGGCGACCATCTCGGGCGTCGAGGTGGCCCGAAGGATGTAACCAAGACTGCAAGTTCCCCTGAGTCCCAGCGTGTTCCACTCGGTGGTGCGTTCGAGCGTCAGGTCTGGGGTACGACACACAACGAGAACCTGATCGTTCGGCTGACTCTCCGGGGTTCGCCGAGCCGTCACGACTATCGCGTCGGAGTGTTCGCCGTACGAAATGACAGGCGCGTTCTTGATCAACAGCAGATGACCGCCCAAGTCTTCGACCGCGCAATAACTCCGGCTGACGTCACCACCGATTCCCAGCTCAGTGGTTGCCGATGCCAACAGCAGTTGCTTGTCGACCGTTTCTTCGACAAACCCGCGTAGCGCTTCGGTGTTGCCGTGCTTGACCAACGAGTAGATCTGCGTCTGATGCATCGCGAAAATCATTCCGCTTGCTGCACAGCGTGTTCCGATCACACGGGCGATCTGCGACACTTCCTGCAGCGAGAGTCCTTCGCCGCCTAGTTCCCTCGGCACAGCTACCGACAGCAGCCGTTCGCTTCGCATGGCGTCGACAGTTTCACGCGGAAACCTTGCCTCGGCATCGACTTCGTCGGCCCACACCGCTGCAACTTCGTCGGCCAACCGTGTGGCCCGCTCGAGGGCTGTCCCGGTGGCGCACTGCGATTGCGGAGCGTTCATGCAGCACCCAACTCCGTCAACGCACCCTCGATCGCCTTGACGCTTGCGAAGGTACTCTTCCGCAACAACTCGTCAGGAAACTCGATGTCGAACGAATCCTCCAGCGCCAACATGACATTCACGCTCGCGTGCGACGTCAAACCCAACTCGTAAAGATCGGCCTCTCCATCGATCGTGCTCACGTCGACTGCCAGTCGACCGTGCTCGACGAGCACTTTCCGAATTGCCTGATCAATCATCAGCGATGTCGTCCTTCTTTTCGATGCGAGCGCCCGAGCGTGTTGCGATCACCATTGCGATGGCCACGTCCGCTTCGTGCGAGATAGATACTTGAAAATCGTGCAGATCCTGGGCCCGCGCGAGTTCCGCGGCATTACCGGACAGCGTCACCCCACAGCCACCCCACTCGGCCCGAGTGATTTCGATGGAATTCCACGGAACGGGGACATCACCGGGCCGCAGTACCTTCACAACAGCCTCTTTGGCGGCGAAGCGTGCAGCCAATCGTTGATCCCGTGCCGGCCCGGCGCACGTCTGCAATTCGTGCGGGGTGAAGGTCCGATCGAGATACCTCCGCCCGAAGAGTTCGATACTTCGAGTGACATCCACGACGTTCACTACGTCACAGCCGATCCGCGGGCCGATATCGAGCATCGGCGTCGGCGCAGTGTCACCCATCTGTTGACTCCCCATCTGGGGTCGTACACGCCGGGCAGCCCCCTATGCTGCCCGGTGCGCCGACGCCGTCACCCTGCCCTGACAAACCTTCATTCTCAGCAATTCTTCAGCTACCGGTAGAACATACCGCAATCCGAAGATGATGGGCAAGATCAGACTTCCAGATTCCCATCAACACTATAAACATACTCTTAGTTTGTTTCGAATGCAGAACAAAGAGAACAATGTCGCTACCAGGACATTTGCAGCAAACTGGCCAAAGGAGCAGTGCGGAGAGTCAGTGATTTCAGTGATCGCTGGCAAGGCGGCGGGCCGCGAATTGCCTGAAGTACTCCACTTTCGATTCCGGGACCACGATCGGGAGTATCAGGTTCCACGATGCCTTCATGGAGTCCGAAAGCTCACGAACGGTCCCGGTCGCGGCTGCCATCAGCCGAACTCCGGACGCCACTTCCAACAGGAAACGAGCGATGTCAGCAGAATCCGCGTCCGAACGCAGATCACCTTCGTCTGCCGCACGGCTGGCAAGTTCACGGTAAATATCGAGCCACACGTCCAGAGTCGCCGGCCCGGAGCCCCGATAGTCCCCGATCTCGACCAACAAGCGGAACGTTGCTCTAACCATGGCGTCATGCGCACCGATGTCGACGATGACCGACGAAATACCGATCAGCGACTCGAGTGCGGGAGTGCGACGGTCCAACCAGAGCTCACATTTTGCGTCGAAACGCGCCGAACCCTCGTCGATCACCGCCCGCGCGAGTTCTTCCTTGGACCCGAAATGGAAGTACAGCGCGCCTTTGGTCACCTGCGACTCGGCGATGATCTCGCTCAAGCTGGCATTGGCATAACCCAGGCGCAAGAACACACCCGCTGCTCCGCGCAGCACCGAATCACGGGTGGCTTCTGCCCGTTCTTGCCTCACCATCGATCCGGCCTCCAATCACCACACATCGAACGAATCCTTGGTCTTACCCGTTCACAGCGTCAAAATGGAAGGCACGGTTCGGCATTCAACCCACCCTGCAAACAAATGAGACATTTGCCCATCAAACGATCGTGATACAGCGAACACAGCTTAGACCGCGATCCATCTCTGCGCGGCAGGCGCGCCTGGTTAACCCTCCAATTGTGGGTCGGCTTCCAGATTCGTCAGCCCATTCCAACACAAATTCACGAGGTGAGCGGCGACAACTTCCTTCGACGGAGTCCGCTCGTCGAGCCACCAAGTAGCCGTAGTGGACACCATGCCGACAAGCGCCTGTGCGTACATCGTTGCTAGTCCGGGGTCGAAACCGCGTCTGGAGAAGTCCCCCGCAAGCAGGTAGCCCACCTGACTGATCGCATCGTTGAGCAAGCTCGAATACGTCCCACTGGGCGCAACAACGGACGAATCGCGCACGAGTATCCGAAATCCGTCAGTGTGCTCTTCCACGTAGGTGAGCAAAGCCAACGCAACCCGCTCGACTCGAACTCTCGAGCGATTTTGCGAGAGCGAAGACGTGATCATCTCGAGGAGTCGCGACATCTCCCGGTCCACTACTACGGCGTAAAGCCCCTCCTTGCCGCCGAAGTGCTCGTACACGACCGGCTTGGACACGTTTGCTCGCTGGGCGATCTCCTCGATCGAGGTCGCTTCGTATCCCCGTTCGGCGAACAATGCCCGCCCGATCTCGATCAGTTGTTGCCGACGTTGGGTACCGGTCATCCGGATCCGTGTCACTCGTTCGGGAACTGGATCCCCGCCACCCGAACCGGACACCGCCGCCATTGTCTTCCTCTCGCCGACACACAAATTACTGCTGTGGACGCTCAGCCTATCGGGACTTCGGGGACCCAATCAGAGGAGCGGTTCGACCTACGGCGGGTCGGCATGCGATTATTCTTGCGCGCGTTCGGCCGCAAGGCTCGGCAATGCGTGGCAATCCGCCGTGGTGTAATGGCAGCACCTCTGATTTTGGTTCAGATAGTTCAGGTTCGAGTCCTGGCGGCGGAGCTGGTGAACAACATGCATTTTCCGAGCGGAAATGCGTGTCTTGATCGACAGCTTGATCGACAGTTTGATCGACAGAGGGAGCTCAAACCAGTGCAGACCGCCGTGATCGTTCTCGCAGCGGGTGCCGGTACACGAATGAAGTCGAAGACTCCCAAGGTCCTCCACACTCTCGCCGGACGCAGCATGCTGGCACATTCGCTTCACGCGGCAACCTCACTGAACCCCACGCACCTGGTGACCGTCGTCGGTCACGATCGTGAGCGTGTCACCGAAGCAGTCAACGCAGTCGCGGGTGAACTGGGCCGGCCCGTCACCGTCGCCGTTCAGGACGAGCAGAAGGGCACCGGGCACGCCGTCAGTTGCGGACTCGAAGGTCTGCCGGCCGACTTCGCCGGAACCGTACTCGTGACGGCCGCCGACGTGCCGCTGCTCGACGGCAAGACCATCGCAGACCTCCTCGCTCAGCACACTGCCGCCCCTGCGGCTGCGGTCACGGTGTTGACGTCGACGGCCCTCGACCCCACCGGCTACGGACGGATCCTTCGTACGACGGACGGCGAAGTCAACGCCATCGTCGAAGAGAAGGAAGCCACCGATTCGCAGCGCTCGATCACCGAGGTCAATTCAGGTGTCTACGCCTTCGACTTCGAGACTCTGCGCGATGCGCTGGCGTCTCTCGACTCCAACAACGCACAGCACGAGTTCTATCTCACTGATGTGATCATGATCGCCCGTCGCGCGGGCAAGCGTGTTCGCGCGCAGCACATCGCGGATTCGGTTCTCGTCGCGGGCGCCAACGACCGCGTGCAGCTCTCGACGCTCGCCCGCGAGATGAACCGTCGGATCCTCGAGACGTGGATGCGTGCCGGCGTCACCGTCGTCGATCCGGCGAGCACGTGGATCGATTGCGGCGTGCACATCGCACAGGACGTGACGCTCCTGCCCGGAGTTCAGTTGACCGGCACAACGTCGGTGGGCGAGGACGCCGTGATCGGCCCCGACACCACCTTGGACAACGTGAGCGTCGGGGAGCGCGCGCAAGTCGTCCGCTCCCACGGGACCGACTCCGTGATCGGAGCCGACGCGACCGTCGGTCCTTTCGCCTACCTGCGGCCGGCTACACGCCTCGGTGACCACGGGAAGATCGGCGCATACGTGGAAACGAAGAACGCGGACATCGGCGAGCATTCGAAGATTCCGCATCTTACCTACGTCGGCGACGCCACCATCGGCCATCACAGCAACATCGGGGCTTCGAGCGTCTTCGTCAATTACGACGGCGTGAACAAGAGCCGTACTGTGGTGGGGTCGCATGTGCGAACCGGTTCCGACACGATGTTCGTCGCCCCGCTCACCGTTGGTGACGGCGCATACACCGGGGCCGGAACCGTTCTGCGAAACGACGTACCGCCAGGGGCGCTTGCCGTCTCGGGTGGTTTGCAGCGCAACATCGAGGGCTGGGTTCAGAAGAATCGTCCCGGCACGCCCGCGGCCGATGCTGCAGCAGCAGCTGCACAACCTGACGGCCCTGCAACAACCTGACAGCCCTGCACTACCTGACAGCACAGATCACCACCAGATCGACCGGCAAGTACAAAAGGATGGCATGAACCAGTGACTGCGAATTGGATCGACAACCAGAAGAACCTGATGTTGTTCTCGGGTCGCGCACATCCCGAGTTGGCGGAGCAGGTGGCGAAGGAACTCGACATCCGCGTCACCCCGCAGACCGCGCGCGACTTCGCGAACGGTGAGATCTTCGTTCGATTCGAAGAGTCGGTTCGCGGCTCCGACGCGTTCGTCCTGCAGAGTCATCCGGCACCGCTGAACACGTGGGTGATGGAGCAGCTCATCATGATCGACGCTCTCAAGCGTGGATCGGCAAAGCGCATCACCGCCGTTCTTCCGTTCTACCCGTACGCCCGCCAGGACAAGAAGCACCGCGGACGCGAGCCGATCTCCGCTCGCCTGATCGCTGACCTGCTCAAGACTGCCGGCGCCGATCGCATCATCACGGTCGACCTTCATACCGATCAGATCCAGGGCTTTTTCGACGGCCCCGTCGATCACATGCACGCACACAGCCAGTTGGCCAACCATATTCGCGCGGGCTACAACCTCGAGAACATCACGGTGGTCTCCCCCGACTCGGGCCGCGTTCGCGTCGCCGAGAAATGGGCCGACTCGCTCGGCGGAGCGCCGCTGGCGTTCATTCACAAGACGCGCGATCCCTTGGTACCCAACCAGGTCAAGTCCAACCGCGTCGTCGGTGATGTCGAAGGTCGCACCTGCATCCTGATCGACGACATGATCGACACCGGCGGAACCATCGCCGGCGCGGTCAAGGTACTCAAGGAGGCCGGAGCGGGTGACGTCGTCATCGCTGCAACCCACGGCGTCCTCTCCGACCCTGCTGCCGAGCGCCTGTCGACGTGTGGCGCAAAGGAAGTTGTTGTCACCAATACACTTCCGATCGACGAGTCGAAGAAGTTCCCGACGCTGACGGTGCTGTCCATCGCACCGCTGCTGGCTCGCACCATCAAGGAAGTTTTCGAGAACGGTTCTGTGACTTCGCTGTTCAACGGCAGCGCCTAGTCTCACGCTGCTCTACGGGCGCGTACCTGTGACTTCACGGTCACTGGTACGCGCCCGTCGTCGTCTTCGTGAACACCACAGAAACAGACCACCCGGTCATCATGAAACCACCTGTGGGACACACGAATACCACCGAATACGGCATTCAGCATGATCTTGATCACGCCCACGACCAGAAACCCAGGTCGATGTTGGGGCGGTGTTCACCGCGCCGCAATCTTCGCCTAGTGTGGCTCGTCGTGATCGACGCGCAAACCCTGGAATCCCGGCCCGAATCTCATTCCCTGAATTCATCAGTTCCGACGATCCGGCGGTGGCGCCCAGGATCTTGTGTCTGGTGCGGAGACGACAACTCCGTGGACATGTTCCGCAACGAACCCCGCTGTGGAAAATGTCGTGAAAACGAAGGCATCATCGACGACGCGAAGCGCTTCCTCGGTATGTACGGTCTGCGCCCGCTCGGCGGCACGCTGCAGTCCGACGACGACGAAGAACGCGAGTACCGCGTCAACGCTCGCGAGGCTCGCCGAGTTCTGAACGAGATCCGCATGGACGTCCTTCCCGATGCGGCCGCCGTTCGCAAGGCAATTCGGCCCCGTGCCGCAACGGTTGTCGCCGACACGTCACCCGCACGGGCTTCCCGCCCCGCCAGCACGGGCACAGCGACGCGCGTTGCCGCTCCGGTCAAGACGGACACCGTGGACATCGACACGCTCCAGGCTCGCGTCCTAGGGCTTCTCGATCAGCTCGGTTCGATCGACGAGCAGATCAAGGTCGCCGAACTCGCACAAGGGTTGCCGGCGCGCGCGCGACTGAGCGATCTCAACAAGCAGAAGGCCACGGTTCTTCGCACGCTGGCCGCTCTCGAGAAGGCTCGCATCGCCGCCTCCAACTAATTCCTTCGCGTCCGTCCCACGGCCCCGTCTCCCTTGCGAGACGGGGCCGTTCTGTATGAGCAGGTACCTTTACGAATCGTGAATGACATCACCATCACCTTTGTCGTGCTTGCACTGGTCGTGGCGCTGTTCGTGATCGGCCGAATCCCGGTCGGCATCATCGCGATCGGCACTGCCCTGGCGCTCTACGCCACCGGTGTCATCACGATGGAGCAGGCGCTTGCCGGATTCGGCGATCCCACGGTGGTGTTCATCGCCGCGCTCTTCGTCGTCAGCGAAGCCCTCGACGCCACCGGTGTCACCACGTGGGCGGGCGAGAAATTGCTGGCAAAAGTCGGTGAATCCCGAGTCCGTCTCTTGAGTGCGATCATGTTGCTGGTTGCCGCGTTGACCGCATTGATCAGCGTCAACGGAGCCGTAGCCGCGCTGGTGCCGATGGTGGTCGTCTTGGCAGTGCGTCTCGGTAAGTCGACGTCACAACTGCTTCTGCCGTTGGCATTTGCCGCCCATGCCGGTTCGATGCTCACCTTGACCGGAACACCGGTCAACATCATCGTTTCCGAAGCCGCCGAGGAATCCGGGGCCGGTGCTTTCGGGTTCTTCAGTTTCACCTTGGTCGGTGCGCCGCTCGTATTGGGAACGATCGCGATCGCCGTACTTCTCGGTCCTCACGTCCTCCCCCATCGTGCGGGGACGTCGATGTCGCCTGACCTGAGTCGGCACGCCAAGACCCTCGCGAAGCAGTATCAGTTGATGGGCAAGGATGCGCCGTCCGCAGAGCCCTTGATCACCAAGCACGACGGTGTGGTCGAAGTGATAATCCCGCCGCGCTCGGAAATGATCGGCGACAGGGCTTTTCCCGGCATGGTGACCGACAGTGGCGATCTGGTGATCCTCGCGGTCCAGCGTGCCGGTGAGGACTGCGGCCCGAAGGGCGTCAAGTTGGCGGCAGGTGACACGCTCCTCCTGCAAGGCAGCTGGGACGATCTCGACACCCACACCGCGGTCGATCCGAATGTCCTCGTGGTCGACGCACCTGGTCAGATCCGTAAGCAGGCAGCGCCGTTGGGAACTCGCGCGGTCATCGCCCTCGTCGTCGTCGCGGCGATGGTCGTGTTGCTGACCTTCGGATTGGTGCCGTCGGCGATAGCCGGACTCCTCGCGGCGTGTGCGATGGTTTTGTTACGAGTGATCAGCGTGGAGCAAGCGCATCGGTCCATCTCGTGGACCACGTTGATTCTCGTCGGCGGAATGATCCCGCTCTCGACCGCGATCCAGCAGACCGGCGCAGCCGAGAAACTCGCTCATGCCTTCGTCGACGTCGTCGGTGGTGCAAGCCCGTATGTCGTCGTCGCCGGACTCTTCGTCGTGACGGCGACGCTGGGTCAGCTGATCAGCAACACCGCGACCGCGCTGATCATCACGCCGATCGCCATCTCGGTCGCCAGCGAACTCGATATCTCGGTGCTGCCCCTTCTGATGACGGTGACCGTCGCTGCCGCAGCCTCCTTCCTGACGCCCGTCGCCACTCCCGCGAACATGATGGTGATGGGACCTGGCGGATACAAGTTCGGCGACTACTGGAAGCTCGGACTCCCGATGTTGTTGTGGTTCCTGGTAGTTGCGACGGTGTTGATCCCAGTGATCTGGAGTTTCTGATGTGCTCACCGAAGGTGTTGTCGGAGGTCTACGAATCGATCGGACGAGAGGGCCGGAAAGTCAGCCGACGATCTATGTTCGCGGCGCTCGGCACTACTGCGCTCGGTGCGACCGTCGTGGCCGGCGCGGTGCAGCCCACTGCGTCGGCAGCGCCATCGGGTCGGACCATCGTCGATCTGACCCATGTACTGACCCCGGATTTCCCGGTGTGGCCGGGCGCGCGCTCGTTCGAGATGAGGAACCTGGCGAAGATCGCCGACGCCGGCGGGTCACTGGGCTCGCTCGGGTCCTCTGGTTTCGGCGGAAACTTCTACCTCAACGAACTCCGCCTCGAGGAACACACCGGGACGCACATCGACGCGCCCGCGCACGCCAGTGCGGACGGAATCACCGTCGAGAAGATTCCAGTCACCGACCTCGTCGTACCGATCGCGGTCGTCGATATCAGCGCCCGAGCCGCCGTCGACCCTGACGCGTTGCTCACCCGTCAGGACATCCTCGATTGGGAAGCCGTCCACGGGACGATCTCTCCTCGCAGCCTGGTTGCGATGAACTCGGGTTGGGATACCCGGGCCGGTGCCGGCGGGGCCTTCACGAATCGAGATGTACACGGCGTGCAACACACTCCGGGATTCGCCCCCGAAGCGATCGACTTTCTCGTCCGCGAGCGCGACATAGCGGCCGTGGGTTCGGACACCCTCAGTATCGACGCGGGCCGAAGCACCACCCACGGGGCTCACCGAAGCGCTTTGGGCTCAGGAAAGTACGCAGTCGAAGCCCTTGCAAACCTGTCCGCACTTCCGGCCGTCGGCGCCACGGTGATGGTGGGAGCGCCGACGCATGCGGGTGGTTCGGGTGGTCCGTGCCGGGTCATTGCCTGGTATTGAAGATCAGGGCGTTGGCGTCACCCGCAGCACCTTGTCGCCTGCTCCGTTGTCGGTGGTCACCAGGAGCGAGCCGTCCGGCGTCGGAGTCACCGAGCGCAAGCGCCCGAACTGGTTCACCAATCCGAAGGTCTGCGCGTCGACCGAGCGTCCGTCGGCACTGAGGCGGAGGAAAATCAGTTCCTTGCTCTTGAGACCACCCATCACGAGTGCACCGTCCCAGGCGCCCCACGCCGCTCCGCCCGTGAAGGCAGCGCTGGCGGTAGCCAACGTGGAGCTACCCGAACGCCACACCGCCGCAATTGCTCCCGGCACTCGCACGGGATCGGTCATCGGCACGGATTCGTCGTACGTTCCGGGAAGCCGATCCGGGCGGTAGCCGTAATTTCCGCCGGGGGTAAGCAGGTTGACTTCGTCGTCGACGCTTGTGCCCTGTTCAACCGAGTAGACCCGGCCGGTTCCAGGTTGCACGGCCAAGCCTTGGACGTTGCGATGCCCGAGCGTGTAGACGGGGCTGCCTGCATTCGGATTCCCCGCTGCTGGAGATCCGTCGGCGTTGATGTGCAAGACCTTGCCGCCCAGCGAATTCGGATCCTGCGGAACGCTCGGCGTCGCGGTGTCACCCGTCCCGACGAACAGCGTTCCGTCCTGGGCCGCCAGAATTCGGCAACCCCCGTGACGCCCGGACGAGACCGGGATTCCTGGCAATACGGTTCCGGTTCGAGTGAGGGCGGTCCATCCGGCGTCGACGGTCCACGAGATCACTCGAACGTCCGTGACTCCCCCAGCGCTGAATCCCTGGCAGGTGTACAGGGTGCGCGACTGAGCGAAGTCGCGAGCAAGCGCGATGCCCATGAGCCCGGTTTCGGACTGAGCGTAGAGATCCGAAAGGTCAGCAGAGACTGGACCTGTCGTGTTGTCGCCTCGGCGAACGAAGAATCCACCGGACCGTTGTCCCGTCAGGATCGCGCCGTCCGGGGCTGCCACGACGTCCCAGGGGTGATCGAGTCCGTCGACGAGTGTGGTGACCGACAGCTGCGGGAGGGTGTTCTCTATGGGAATGTCCGGGTCGTCACCGCCCAGCGATCCGGTACTGCCGTTGCCGAAACTGCCGGGGTCGAAGGGGAAGGGTTGAGCCACGCTCTGCGTTACCGGCATCACCAGTACTGCAGTCAGGGCCACGGTCAATGCGGCGAGCTTCGGATGACGCACGCGTTCTCCTCGGGTCGGAAACCGTTCTGCGCCTCACTATAAACAGACAAATCGGTCTGCGCTGCCGGAACCGAGCGCACAGAAGTCGTTCCCAGACGCGGAAACCCGCGTTTCGAGTTGATTAGTGAACGCTCACGCCCGCTGCGCGCACAACAACGCGAAGCGCTGATCCTGATCTGTCCACACCTTCCGTACCCCGAAGCCCGCGGACGCGAGCTCCGCGGCAATCCCGTCCTCGGTGAACTTCGCCGAGATCTCGGTGCGCAGCTGCTCGCCCGCCGCGAAGGTGATCTCCAGATCCAGGTCGTCGATATGCACCGAGAGTTCACGAAGTGCTTCCAACCGCATTTCGATCCACTGGTTCTCGGCATCCCAGAGCGCGACGTGACGGAAGTCTTCCAAGGGAAAGTTCGCTCCCAGTTGCTTGTTCAGGACCGCGAGAACGTTGAGGTTGAACTGGGCAGTCACGCCGGCAGCGTCGTCGTAGGCGGGCACGAGAACCGCCGGATCGATCACCAATCCCACCCCCAGGATCAGGTTCTCCCCCGGAGCGAGCACCGCTGCGATCCCCGAGAGGAACTCGGCTCGTTCTGCGGGAACGAGATTACCGAGAGTTCCGCCGAGAAAAGCGACCGCGCGCCGTCCACCACCGGGCAGATGATGCAGCGAACCGGTGAAGTCGCTGACCACTCCGAGCACGTCGATTCCGGGAAACTCGGCGCCGACTTGCTGCGCCGCGCCTTCGAGGGCCGTCACCGAAACATCCTGCGGTACATACGTTCGCAGAGTTCCGCGAGCCGTCATCGCGTCGAGGAGTAACCGCGTCTTCTCCGAGGAACCTGAACCCAGTTCGATCAGGATCTCGGGTTCGGTCAACGCCGCGATCTCGTCGGCGTACTGCGTGAGCAGGCCGCGTTCGGTACGGGTGGGGTAATACTCGGGTAAGGCCGTGATCTCCTCGAACAGTTCACTTCCACGCGCGTCGTAGAACCATTTGGGCGAGAGCCACTTCGGCGTAGCGGTCAGACCCTCCCTGGCCTCGGCTCGCAGTGCGTCGACCGATTCGGCCGGTGTCAGATAAACCTCGAGCGTAGGGGTTTTCATTTTTCTCCCATCGGGATCGGGGTGATGATCACATGGCCGGGACGCGCGCAGACGATGTGCCGGTCCGGCACCTGCTCCCAGTCCGGGGATCGATCGAACGGTTCGGAAACGATCAGGGCCCGCGACTCGTCGACCCGCGTGTACAACGTGTGGCCCCACGCCGTGGCCCACAGTTCCTGCCCGTCGCCGAACAGGAGGTTCAATCGTGAATCCGGCGCCGCCGCAGCCACATCGTGAACGAGGCTCGTCACGGCGACCTCCGCGGGCTTCGACTTCAACCGATGCCGAAGCACTGTCCACAACAAGGCAGCATCCGTCGGGGCGGGCATCTTCAGCAGTTCGACGGCCGGAACTTCTGCCGCCAAGTCGGCAAGTGATCCAGGCCAACCGGATACCGCTCCGTTGTGACTGAAAGCGTAGGTTCCGTCGACGAACGGTGCGCAGGCACCGATCTCGACGGCCATCCCCTCCGTCGCGGAACGTACGGCGGCGAGAACGGATCCGGAAACGATGTGGGACAACGTCTCGTCGACTGTCGGGTCCGACCAGATCGGCGAGATACTGCGGTACCGTCCCTGTCTTCCACCGTTCCACCACACCGCACCGAATCCGTCGGCATTGATGGTCCCGCCGCCGCGCATCTCGCGAGGTGCCCACGACTGTCGCATCAGTGAGTTCTCGCCGTCGTGGATGAGTTCACGAACCGAACGTGGCGGCCCGAGATACCCGAGGTGCCGACACATGTCAGGGTCTACCCGAAATCGTTCTGGCGCAACGGAAACCCGAGAAGATCTGGCGCCTGATCGGATGGTCCCAGTTACGGAACGTCCCACGACAGGCAACGCTGTCGGTCCCGAAAGATCCCCCTCGCAACACCTTGTAGTCGCCGCCGAAGAATACCTCCGAGTACTCCCGATACGGGAATGCCCGGAAACCCGGATACGGATGGAAACCCGAAGACGTCCACTCCCATACGTCGCCGATCAACTGCTCGACACCCGCTGCTGACGCCCCTGCTGGGTAAGAACCGACGCCGGCGGGGCCGAGATGGCGTTGACCGAGATTGGCGAGATTCTCGTCTGCGCACGCGTCCCCCCACGGGAACCGTCGTGATCTTCCGGATTCCGGATCCCAGCGCGCGGCCTTTTCCCATTCCGCCTCGGTGGGAAGCCGTTTGCCTGCCCAGCTGGCGTAGGCCTCGGCCTCGTAGTAGCTCACATGCACGACCGGCTTGTCCGGCGGAACCGGAGCCTCGACGCCGAAAGTCTCGTGCCACCAACCCGAATTGTCGTGTTCCCAGAACAGGGGTGCACGAAGTTTCGCGTCGACGCGATGCCGCCAACCGTCGCGAGACCACAGTTCCGGTCGGGAATACCCGCCGTCCTCGATGAATTCGACGAACTGCCCGTTGGTGACCGGGAATCTGTCGATCGCGAAGTCGGTGACATAGACCTGATGCGCAGTGCGCTCGTTGTCGAGTGCCCACGGTTCGTCGTCGGTCCCCATGACGAAGGGGCCGGCCGCGATGGTGACCTCGTCGAGTTCCGGCATGCGGGCCGCTTGCGGAGCGGGAGTCGCAACGAGTGCCGTGGGCCCCGAACGCAATTGGTGTGTCGCGAGCATGGTTTCGGCGTGTTGCTGCTCGTGCTGCGCGATCATCCCGAAGGCAAAACCGTCCACGTCGAGTTCTGTGCGACCGAACGTGCTGGCTTCGAGCACATCCCAGACCTTCCCACGGACCGTACGTACGTATTCGCGCGCCTCGGCCGGGTTGAGCAGGGGAAGTGTGGGTCTCGACGATCTCGAATGCTTGAAAGCGTCGTACAGCTCGTCTATGTCGCTACGCACCGGATCGCGGCCACCGACATCGCGAACCAACCAGAGTTCCTCCTGATTACCGATGTGCGCCAGGTCCCACACGAGTGGACTCATCAACGGGGAATGCTGAGCGATCAATTCGGTATCGTCGACGCAGTCGGTGAGCAGCGTCGACCGCTCACGCGCTCGCAGAAGTACGGCCTCGACCGCTTCCTTGGTGATCTCCCCCGTCATGTGTCGCTCTCACCGGGCACGATTGCGCGACAACACCGTTCGGCTGCAGCATCGAGAAGACGAACGAACTGCGGCTCCGGCGCGTACGACGCGGCAAGCGACATCAGAGAGGTTGCAGCCGAACGCAGTTCGACATCGTCCAATCCGTACTCCGCCGCGTCCCGCCACCTCCCGGCCGTCGATGCTGCAGCATCACTGGCCTCCCTCATCACGGCAGGCCCGGACAGCAACGCGTCGATCGCTGCTACCGGTACTCGCCACAGATCTCCCGGCTGCGCATCGATGTAGCGAACCTCCAGATGGCCGACGGCGCGAACCGGCGGGAACAGCGTGGACAGGTGATAGTCCAAGTCTGCCCAGACGGGTCGGCGTCCGATCTCGGCATCCACAGCGCCGTCTATCCAGTCTCCGAAAGTGGCACCCCGCGGAGCCGTCCAATCGTCACCCTCGTTTCGCACACACATCAGCGGAACATCGAGCGCCCAGCCGGCGTAGTCCTGCACTTGCGGGACTGCGACCGTTCGCCAGGAATCGAGTTCGAGCCACGTCCGCATGCGTTGGGACGCCCAATCTCCCTTCGGAACCCCTTGCAAGCGTGGAGAACACGCAAACGCTGCGATGAGAGCCGGGCCCATGTCCCCGAGGAGCCGCCAACGCTGGGCGATGGACTCCGGGCTGCCGCCGGCATCGACACTGATCTGTACTGCCGCGGTATTGCACATCATCAAGGTGCCGTACGGTCCTATCCCGGCGAAGCGGGATTCCATTGCGCAATAACGCGGCAGCCGGAGAATCCGGGAAGGTGGGCGGGCGACGTCGGCCGCCGCCGAACTGATTTCGATGGAGTACGGCGCGAGGAGTGTTTCGAGAGTACGACGGTCGTCGTCGAGGCAGTCACACAGTTCGCGAGCGGACGTGCGCGGCGCTGAGGAGAGTTCTATTTGTCCGCCAGGTTCTACGGTGACGAGGCTGCCACGCGGAAGCGGTGCCGCCGGTGAATCAGGGTCGATACTGGTGGGTGCATGTCGCCCGAGTGCCCTTGCCAGAGTCGCGGCTGACGGCCTCTCTCCACCGGGAACGTGGCTGGTCAGCCACTCGAGTTCAGCTCCTACCAAGCGGGGTGGCCCCTGTTTGAAGCACACACCACCGACGTAGGCCTCGGCCGCAGGACGCGAATCCACCTGCGTGGTCTGTGCTGCTGTCAACGCTGCTGTCACCATTCGACTTCCCCTTCGGGCGGTCTTCGCGGTCGCTACCGACGATAGAACGCCAACGTCCGAGATGCACCCTTTGTGGTGTTACGTGTCGTTGAATTTCTTCAGTCGTATCCACCGGTACCCACAACCGGCCAGAACAACACCTACCCCGAAAACAACCGCAATCCACGGAAGTGTGACCACCAGAACGACACAACCAGCCGCGCCGACCGCTTGCAGCCACTTCGGATACATCCGGTCCACCCCGCGCTGGCTGTACGCACTCACGTTCGCGACGAGGTAGTAGAGCAGCACTCCGAACGACGAAAAGCCGATCACCCCACGAAGATCGGTTGTCGACACCAAAACGATCACGACAGCACCGACCACAAGTTCCGCATGGTGAGGTACCTCGAACCGTGGGTGGACGGCTGACAGGGCAACCGGCAGATCACGCTCGCGTGCCATCGCCATCGCCGTACGGCTCACCCCCGCGATCAGAGCCAGCAGCGCCCCCGCCGACGCCGCCGCGGCACCGATCACCACTACGGGAACTGCCCAGTTCCACCCGGTCGCGCCCACTGCATCGGCCAAGGGCCGTGCCGAGTTCGCCAGCCGATCAGGTCCTAACGTCACCAACAGCACCACTGCTACCAGTGCATAGAGGATGACGGCGACGGTGAGAGCAATCAGGATCGCCCGCGGAATCGTGCGGCGCGGATCGCGCACTTCCTCCCCCAGCGTCGCGATCCTGGCGTAGCCGGCGAAGGCGAAGAACAGCAGCCCCGCCGATTGCAGGATTCCGTACCACGACCCGAACGCGAGATCCGGGAGCTCGCGCACTGCACCAGGACCGACGACGGCAACCAGCAGCGCTACGCACAGTGCTGTCGCCGACACAGCGACGATCACCCTGGCCATGTGCGCCGTCCGCGTCACTCCGCGGTAGTTGACTGCAACCAGCGCCGCCACCACCAATACCGCGACGGGAACACGCCAGGCGGTAGGCGCAACATACGTCGCGAAAGTCAGGGCCATTGCCGCGCAACTCGCGGTCTTCCCGATCACGAACGACCAGCCTGCGGCAAACCCCCACCAGGGTCCGAGCTGCTCACGTCCGTAGACGTAGGTCCCACCTGACGTGGGGTATCTGGCCGCAAGCTGCGCCGACGACGTCGCGTTGCAGAATGCGATGAACGCTGCAATCGCCAGGCCCACAAGCAACCCGGTACCGGCTACTGCGGCAGCGGGCGCGAACACCACGAAGACTCCGGCGCCGATCATCGCGCCGAGGCCGATCACCACGGCATCGACCGTGCCCAGCCTTCGCTCCATCGGGACAGCTTCGTTCACAGGTAGTTTGAACCACACCGACATGAACGGAAGGTGCCATGTTCGATCTCGACACGATCCGCCGCGACACTCCCGGATGCCTCGACAAGGTGTTCCTCGACAGCGCGGGATCCTCGCTCCCGCCCGAGCCGGTGCTGACCACGATGATCGAGCACCTGCGACGTGAAGCCGACGTCGGCGGATACGTCGCAGCTGCTCGTCAGAGCGGCGCCCTGGCTGCTGTTCCGCATTCGCTGGCCCGGGTCATCGGCGCTCAGGCAACCGATATCGCGTTGACGGACAGCGCGACCCGCGCGTGGAACGACTTCTTCGCCTCGGTTTCGCTCGGACCTGGTGATCGAATCCTCATCAGCGGAGTCGAATACGCGAGCAACGCCATCGCCGCCCTGGGGCGGGCGCGTTCGACCGGCGCCCACGTCGAGATCATCCCGAGCGATCAGTACGGACGCATCGACCTCGACGCACTCGAGAACATGCTCGACGATCGGGTTCGCCTCGTCTCCGTCGTCCACGTCCCCACCAACGGCGGCCTGATCAACCCCGTTTGCGAGGTCGTCGAATTGGCCGGAGCCCATGGCTCTCTCGTTCTGCTCGACGCGTGCCAGTCCTTCGGCCAGTTGCCCATCGACGTCACCGAACTCGGCATCGACGCCCTCAGCGCCACCGGCCGCAAGTGGCTCCGCGGGCCACGCGGAACCGGATTCCTGTACGTCCGCCCCGGACTCGTCGACGCGCTCGAACCTGCTGCGATGGATCTGCACGGAGCGGAATGGACGAGCGAGAACAGCTTCGTCCCTGCACCGGACGCAACACGATTCGAACTCTGGGAGACGAGTGTCGCTGCGCGCCTGGGTCTTGGCGTCGCCGCCGATTATCTGCTCTCGATCGGCACCGACGCGGTGTGGGCACAGATCGAATCCAGAGCAGTCGCGCTGCGGCAAGGGCTGGCATCGATTCCCGGAGTCGACGTCCACGATCGAGGGACCCAGCTGAGCGGCATCGTTTCCTTCACCGTCGAAGGTATTTCCGAGCACCTCGTGCGGGATCAGCTTGCAGCACAGAACATCACCGTCACCGTCAGCGGTCGCGGGTCCACGCTCCTCGACATGGATGCACGCGGGCTCGACGCCGTGGTTCGCGCATCGCCGCACTACTTCGTCGACGAAGCGGACCTGGACGCATTCCTTAGCGCGGTCAGGAGATTACAAACCTCCCGTTGACCGGGACCACACCTGATCCGCGGAAGTCGAAACTGCAACTGTGTGGCGATCAGTAGTTTCGTCTTCCGAAAGGACGCTTCGCATGGCCGACCCGACCGTCAGACCGATCTCCGCTGCAGACATCACCACCTGGGACTACGAGGCCGACGTCGTCGTCGCGGGATACGGCATCGCCGGCGTCACCGCTGCGATCGAAGCAGCGCGTGCGGGCGCCGAGGTGCTCGTCCTGGAGCGGACGGGCGGTTGGGGCGGAGCCGCGTCACTGGCTGGTGGATTCATCTACCTGGGCGGTGGAACGCCGTTGCAGAAGGCGTGCGGGTTCGAGGACTCGGTCGAGAACATGAAGACGTTCATGAAGGCAGCGCTCGGCCCCGGAACCGACGACACGAAGATCGACGCGTACTGCGAGGGCAGCGTCGATCACTACAACTGGCTCGTCGACGCCGGCGTCCCGTTCAAGGAATCGTTCTGGGGTCAGCCCGGCTGGGAACCGCCGTACGACGACGGCCTCATGTACTCAGGCGGCGAAAACGCCGCACCGTTCAACGCGCTCGTCGATCCCGCGCCCCGCGGACACGTCCCGCAGATGAGCGAGAAGAAGACCGGCGAGCAGGGCGGCGGCTACATGCTGATGAAGCCACTCGTCGAGACGGCCGAAAAGCTCGGTGTCCGTGCAGAATACGATCTGCGTGTCCAGACTTTGGTGGCCGACGGCGATCGGGTCGTGGGAGTTGTCGCGAAGCGCTACGGCAAGGACGTCGCGATTCGTGCCCGCAAAGGCGTCGTGCTTGCGATGGGCAGTTTCGCGTACAACAACGAGATGGTGCGCTCGAACGCACCGCGTATTTTCGGCCACCCGGCGGCCTCGATCGAAGCGCACGACGGCCGCGCAATCCAGATCGGTCAGGCCCTGGGCGCCGACACCGCACACATGGACGCCACCGAGGTCGCGTTCTTCTGCGACCCACAGTTGATGGTGCGCGGCATTCTTGTCAACGGCCGTGGTCAGCGATACATCCCCGAAGACACCTACCCGGGCCGCATCGGACAGGCAACACTGTTCCAGCAGGACAACCAGGCATTCCTCGTGATCGACGAAGCTGCGTATGACGAAGGCATGAATGCCGAATCGTCCAGTGCGCAGTTGCGGGCGCAGCCGACCTGGGTGGCGGAAACCGTCGAGGAACTCGAAGCCGAGATGGGGCTTCCCGCCGGATCGCTGCAATCGACCGTCGACCTCTACAACCGTCACGCGGCTGAAGGGTCCGACCCGGTGCTCGGCAAGAAGTCCGAGTGGGTCAAGCCGATCGTCGGCCCGTTCGCGGCAATCGATCTACGTGGCCGCACAGGCGGATTCACGCTGGGAGGATTGAAGACAACCGTCGATTCCGAGGTTCTGCACGTCTCGGGTGCGCCGATCCCCGGACTGTTCGCAGCGGGGCGCTGCACGTCCGGTGTCTGCGCAGGTGGTTACGCCAGCGGAACCAGTCTCGGCGACGGCAGCTTCTTCGGACGTCGTGCCGGAATCAGCGCAGCACGCTAGGTCACCACAACCCGCACGCCGTCGGCAAAGCGGTACGGCTGAGTCTGCAGAACCGCGCCGAGGTGTTTCCTCAATCTGGACACCTCGGCGCGCACTGCCACCACATGCTCGCGATCACCGAAGAGCACTTCGCTCAGGCCTGCGGCATCCACGCCCGCCGATCCCACAGCTGCCAGCGCACGCAAGATCTGAGCGTGACGCGGCGAAAGCGCGCGCGTCCAGTTTGCATCACCACGCACCGTCACCTGCGGCGATGCACCGAGTGACAGCTCGAGCTCGATCACCGGCCCGCCGACGCCGGTGCGCAACAGCCAGCCGTCACCGAGCGGCTCAGGCAGACACATCCCGAGACCTGGCACGACGACGGGCTTGCCCGCACTGGGTGCCGCCACGCGGTCAGGTGCGGCAATCCCGCTGGCGCCGGCCACCCAGCCGAACTCGTCGACCACCAATGCCGGACCCGTGCTCGCAGCGAACAACGGCGCCGCCCGCGAGCGCAGGCGATCGAGCGAAGCGGCGTGCTCGCGCCACAGCGTCGCCTCCGCGAGGCGAACCGCGGTGCGAACCAGCGCGACAGTGGTGGGATGCACCGAGGCTGCGGACCCGCTGATATCCACCACACCCAGGATCTCGCCTGTCCGGGGGTCGTGCACAGGCGAGCCGGTACATGACCAATTGTGATGCGTCGGCGCATAGTGCTCGGCCGAGAAGAGTTGCACCGCAGAATCTTCGATCAGCGCGGTACCGATCGCGTTGGTACCCACCGACTGCTCCGACCAGCGCGCGCCTTCGGCAAACCCGAGTGCGTCCGCCGCACGTTTGACGGTCTTCGCCCCTTCGCGCCAGAGCAGGACACCGTCGGCGTCGGCAACGACCACGATGAAGCCTGCGTCCTCGGCGACCTCGGTGAGCGTGGTTCTCAGTTCGGGCAGAACGCTGCGCAGCGCGGTACGCGAACGCCTCGACTCCAACTCGGAGAAATCGGCGACAGCGGACGCGCCGCAATGATCGGGCGCGAGCCCACCCGCAGCCACCCGCGACCACGATCGCGCCACGACGGTCCGCGGCTGCGCCGGTGGTTCCTGCCCCGAGAGAACTGCGTCGTGCACCCGGCTCAGTAGGCGCGCATGCTGCGACAGGTCGGTACCCGGCACGACGGCACCGAGCCGACTGCCTTCGGGAGCGCTCCCCACGGTGGTCACTCCGTCAGGCTACCGCTTTCGATGTGACGCGAACCACGTCCACACGGCCAGGTCCCCACCACCTGCGATTAGCGGCGGGGAGCAAACTCCGGTAACGTATCCAAAGTTGTCTCGGCGAGGGTGAATCGCAGCAGTTCCACACGTTGCAGGTTTACCGTGATCGACGCGGCTACGGCTCAGCTCGAGCGTTTCGCTCCTGGCCGTGTGCGCGCCTGTCCGCCTTGCCGCAGGCAAAACCACACGTCAGTAAACCGAGCACGAACCCCGTGAGTTGTAGGAGCCGTTTCATCATGTCTGAAGAAAACAACCTCGTCGCCGTCGTCCGCACCGAATTCGGCAAGGGCGCAGCTCGCCGCGCACGTCGCGACGGCCAGGTCCCCACGGTTCTGTACGGCCACGGCGAAGATCCCCGCCACCTCAACGTGCCGGCTCGCGACTTCGCTCGCATCCTCCGCGCACAGGGCACCAACGCCATCCTCACCCTCGACATCGAGGGCACGGAGCAGGTTGCACTGACCAAGTCGGTCGTCGTGCACCCCATCCGCAGCTACATCGAGCACGCTGACCTCCTCGTCATCAAGAAGGGCGAGAAGGTCACCATCGACGTTCACGTCGTAGTCGTCGGTGACGCTGCTGCAGGCACCATGGTCGCGCAGGATGCATCGACCATCTCCATCGAGGCAGACGCCCTCCACATCCCCGAGCAGATCGAGGTCTCGGTCGAGGGCCTCGAAATCGGCACCCAGATCCTGGCAAGCCAGCTCGAACTGCCCGCCGGCTCCGTCCTGCAGGCTGACGCCGACACCCTGATCGTCAACGTCGTTGCTGCACCGACCGAGGCTGACCTCGAAGAGGGCGCAGAAGCTCCCGCCGCCGACGAGGCTGCAGAAGAGGCCTGATCCTCTCGGTTCCAACAGAACTCACTGCGCGCGGCGCGTCATTCCGATTCGGAGTGACGCGCCGTTCGTGCGTAGCAGGAAAAACAAGCCAGAAAGTAGCGTCCGTTGAGCACAGATACCGCCCTCGTCATCGGCCTGGGTAATCCCGGCCCGCAGTACGAGAAGACCCGGCACAACGTCGGCTTCATGGTCGCCGGCACCCTTGCCGGGCGCATGGGCGGAAAGTTCAACGTACACAAGAAGAGTGGCGCCGAAATCGTCGAAGGTCGCCTCGCCGGCCGACGCGTGATTCTCGGAAAACCACGCTCGTACATGAATCTCTCGGGTGGCGCGGTCGCCGGTCTCGCGCGATTCTTCTCGGTCGATGCCGCGAACATCATCGTCGTCCACGACGAACTGGATCTCGATTTCGGGACCATCAGACTCAAACTCGGCGGCGGCGAAGGCGGACACAACGGTCTGCGGTCCATTTCGAGTTCGTTGACCACCAAGGACTACCTGCGCACACGCGTCGGGATCGGTCGCCCGCCGGGCCGCATGGACCCGGCGGACTACGTTCTCAAACCGTTCTCGTCCACGGAGCGAAAAGAACTCGATCTCGTGTGCGAAGAAGCTGCGGATGCAGTCGAGCTACTGCTCGAACTCGGGCTCGAAGCCGCACAGAACCGCTTGCACTGACAGTCAGTTACCCAGCAGGGCAGCCGAATTGGCGCGGCGGAGCTTTCCCGACGACGTCTTCGGAATACTGCCGGGGCCGAGAACCGCAACGGCGCGAGGCCGGACACCGACGTCGGCAACCACGGCGTGGACCACTTCGCGCTCGATGCGCTTGACCTCTTCCGGATCTTCGAAAGCGTTGGTCTCGACGGCGACCGCAAAGCTCTCACGCTTCTGGCCGGCATCGAGACGGATTGCGACGGCATTTCCCGGGCGCACACCGGCAACGCTTCCGGCTGCCCGTTCGATGTCTGTGGGGTACACGTTCCGGCCGCCCATGATGATGACGTCCTTGACTCGCCCGCACACCACGACCAGTCCTTCTTCGGTGAAGTACCCGACGTCACCGGTATCGAGCCAACCGTCGGAGTCCTGCGCCGGCTTGTGACCTTCCACCGTGACGTAACCGGGGGTCACTGCCTTGCCGCGAACCTCGATGATTCCGACGCCGCGGGCCGGAAGCACCTGGCCGTCGCGGTCGACGATGCGTCCCTCGAGGTCAGGCACCATCTTTCCGAGTGTGGCGAGGGCACGAGCGTTGGGGCGATTGGACGGCACCGCCCGAGACATCGACTCGAGGAAGTCGGGATCGACGTAGTCGAGGACCTGACCTTGATCGGGATCCGGAATCGACACGGCGAGCGTGGTTTCCGCCATTCCGTACACGGGAGCGAGCGCGGTCGGGTTCAAACCGAAACGCGCACCGGCCTCGGCGAGGGCATCCATCGTGTCGGGATCCACCGGTTCGGCGCCGTTCCACATGTATCGGACGCTGGAGAGGTCGACTGCCCCGTCTTCTGCCTGTGCGAGTCGACGAGCCAAGAGTGAATACGCGAAGTTCGGTGCGGCGGTGACAGTTCCGCCGTACTTGCCCATGAGTTCCGCCCACAGCACCGGGGTGCGCAGGAAATCCATCGGCGTGATGCTGATGACCTCGGCGCCCACCTGCATCGGAACCGTGAGGAAGCCGACCATGCCCATGTCGTGGAAGAGCGGAAGCCAGCTCACCATCACGTCGTCCTCGATGGAGAACTTGATGCGGTTGATCATCGCGTACGCATTTGTGTAGAAGTTCTCGTGCGTGATCTGCACGGCCTTGGGCGAACCGGTGGAACCTGACGTCAACTGTTGGAGTGCGATATCCGATTCGGCCGTCTCCACGGGATCGATCGACGTTCCGCTACGAAGCTCGTCCACCGTCACGACGGTGATGCCTCGCTCTTCTAGGAGCGGCTTGGCCGCGTCGAATGGTGCACCCAGAATGACGGCTTTTGCGGAGATCATGTCGATCACCGTCTCGGTGTCCTGAGCCCAGACGCCCAGATCCGTTCGGGGGGTCGGCTGATGCAGCATCGTCACCGACGCACCGCGCATCCACGTCGCCTGGCAGGCAGGCGCGATGTCGACGGGCTGTCCGGCGAGAATGCCGATCGCGACGCCGCGATCGATGCCGACCTCGGCCAGGCCACCGGCCATGCGCCGAGCTTCCTGGTGGATGTCGCCCCAGGTCTGACGGAAAGCGTTGTCGGGCTCTCCCGTCACCAGGCCGCGGTCGGTGACTGCGGCGGTCGCGTACATCTCTTCGGTGAACTTGCTCAACGCAACTCCTCGGTCAGTGTCACTCTTCGATTCAGTGCAACTCTTCGCAGGACACAAATGGCTGTGTGTTCGAACACACACATACATTGATAATCAGCGATCGTTCGCCGAGTGTTACGCCGCAGTGGCTACTGCCTCGTGGTCTGCGAGTATCCTTTCTCTGTTGTGCTGCCGCACTCTCCACCTGTCCGCGCACCGGCACGTCGCCGGCACCGACGCCCACTTCGAGAGGTTCTTCGTTGACTACCCCGTCCGACTCGACCGTCCCTTCCGACTCGACTGTCCAGTCCGACACCGAAGGCCCCGATTCAACCGAGAGCGGGTCGGTCGCGGTCACGACGACGACCAAGGGCTTGTCCGCCGAGGCGGAGCGTCGCCGCACCTTCGCCGTCATCTCGCATCCTGACGCCGGTAAGTCGACACTCACCGAAGCGCTGGCACTGCACGCGAAGAAGATCTCCGAGGCAGGTGCCGTCCACGGCAAGGCCGGCCGCAAGTCGACGGTCTCGGACTGGATGGAGATGGAGAAGGCCCGCGGCATTTCCGTCAGTTCCACCGCACTGCAGTTCAACTACCACTCGTCCGAGACCCCGGACGAGCAGATCAACGTCATCAACCTCGTCGACACCCCCGGTCACTCCGACTTCTCCGAGGACACGTACCGCGTCCTGACCGCCGTCGACGCAGCCGTCATGCTCATCGACGCTGCCAAGGGCCTCGAACCGCAGACCCTCAAGTTGTTCCAGGTGTGCCGTCACCGCGGCATTCCGGTCATCACGGTCATCAACAAGTGGGACCGTCCCGGCCAGACTCCTCTCGAACTGCTCGACGAGATCAGCGAACGCATCGGCCTCACGCCCACTCCCCTGTACTGGCCCGTCGGCATCGCCGGCGACTTCCGAGGACTGTTGCGGCGCGGCGAAGACGGTGAGGCTCGCGAGTACGTCCGCTTCACCCGTACCGCAGGCGGCGCGAAGATCGCCCCCGAAGAGGTCATGGACGCCGACGCGGCGCTCGCCAAGGAAGGCTCCGAGTGGGAGACCGCGGCCGAGGAGAGTGAACTGCTCTCCGCTACCGGCCAGGACCACGATCAGGAGATGTTCCTCGCCGGTCAGACGTCCCCGGTGATCTTCGCGTCCGCGATGCTCAACTTCGGTGTCCGCCAGATCCTCGACACTCTCGTCGAATTGGCGCCGCCGCCGCGGGGCCGCGAAGACCTCAGCGGCAAGCCGCGCGAGGTCACCGATCCGTTCAGTGCAGTCGTCTTCAAGGTGCAGGCCGGTATGGACACCGCGCACCGTGACCGTCTGGCGTTCATGCGCATCGTCTCCGGCGTGTTCGAGCGCGGCATGGTTGTCACACACGCTCAAACCGGCAAGCCCTTCACGACCAAGTACGCGCAGACGGTATTCGGCCGTGAACGTTCCACCGTCGAATCCGCGTTCCCCGGCGACGTCGTCGGCCTCGTCAACGCCACCGCACTCGCACCCGGCCACACGCTGTACACCGAGAAGAAGGTGGAGTTCCCGCCGATCCCGTCGTTCGCGCCGGAACACTTCTCGATCCTGCGCGCCGAAAGCGCCGGCAAGTACAAGCAGTTCCGCCGTGCAGTCGATCAACTCGATTCCGAGGGCGTCGTCCAGATTCTCCGCAACGACATCCGCGGCGACGCCTCCCCCGTCATGGCTGCTGTCGGCCCGATGCAGTTCGAGGTCGTCGCAGCGCGCATGAAGGCCGAGTTCAACGTCGAGGCCAAGATGGAACCACTCGGCTACGCATTGGCCCGCCGTACCGACGCCGCGTCCGAGGTCGAACTGAACCGTCAGCGCGGTGTGGAGGTCTTCACCCGATCCGACGGTGTCCTGCTCGCCCTTGTCAGTGACAAGTGGCGCCTGCAGTACATCCAGAAGGAACTCCCGGATCTGACGCTCGAACCCCTCGTCGCTGCTGCGGACTGATGAGCCTGATCGAGGCGCTGTTCGACGCTGAACTGCACATCGGCAGCGCCACGATTCTCTGGCGAGAGATCATCGGAAACGCGTTCGGAATAGGCTCCGCGATCGCGGGCGCGCGACGCTCGGTATGGGCGTGGCCTGTCGGTATAGCCGGAAATGCCTTGTTGTTCACGGTCTTCATGGGCGCACTTTTCCACACGCCGCAAGAGCTCAATCTCTACGGCCAGGCCGGCCGTCAGTTGTTGTTCATCACCGTCAGCGTCTACGGGTGGACCCAGTGGCGACGTGGGGCACGTGACTCCGGTCGCGCAGTCTTGCCCCACTGGGCGACAACTCGCGAGCGAGTCGCCATGATCGCCGTCATGGCAAGCGGCACAATCGCTTTCGCCTGGATCTTCGACCTTCTCGGCTCGTACGGAGCGTGGGCGGAGGCCTGGATCTTCACCGGCTCCATCCTCGCGACGTACGGGATGGCACGCGGCTGGACCGAGTTCTGGCTCATCTGGATCGGCGTCGACGCTGTCGGCGTTCCCCTTCTATTCCGGGCCGGGTACTACCCGTCGGCAATCCTCTATCTGGTCTATGCATTCTTCGTTCTGTGGGGCTTCGCAATGTGGCTGCGCATTCAACGCCGAACTCCACAAGGGGTGTAACAGTAAACAGACTCCTGGTATGTTTGCGTCGATTAAGCAAACCAGCGGTCTGTTTACGGGCATCAGGAGCGAACAATGGAAGACAAGAATTCTCACGGAATAACGGGCCCCAACGGTTCCGGCAACGGATCGAGAGCCAGTAGTTCCGCGAGTAATGGTTCTGCGAGCAACCTTCCCACGGGTAACGGTTCTGCGAGCAACCTTTCCACGAGCAACGGTTCCAGCAGTGCCACCGCCACAGCGGATTTTCTGTCGACCGCACCCAAGCAATCGGATGCATTCACGTTTCCGCTTCCTACCCGAACCACGGCCGCACACAGCAGCGGAGAGGACCTTTCAGTGCCAGCTTCAACACGCGAATCATCGAGGACACTCGAGACTCGGAGTCGCACCGTCGTACGGCGCGACGCGATGGGCGTAGCCGCCGTTCGAGTGGCCGGTCGACTCACCCACACCGAACTCATCGCGAATCAGGCCTCACCCTCGAGCACGCATTCCTCCGATCCCACGATGGATCTGGACGAGTTGCTCACGATGCTCGGCAGCTACCTGTTGTCCTCAGGGTTCGAACATCCAGAAATCCACGCCAAGCTCGGTGGACAGTCGATCGTCGTCAACCTCGTATCGCCGGAGATCAGCGCCAGCTGAGCTCGACCCAGCTGTTCAGGGCCACAGCACTGCTCGTGTCCATGCTCGGTCCGAGCCGCGCCGGTACAACCATCGCTGATGCCGACGCCCGGAGTCTGCCTGCCAGAACTCGACAGACTCCGGCTCGAGGCACCACGCACGCCAGTCCTCCGACACGAACCCTGGGTCGTCACTGATTCTTGCTTCCGCAGCGGCCACCGATGTGTCGTACGCCCCTAAGTCTTCGAGCACCTCGCTCTGCTTACTTGCCGTCGCCACCGCCCTCGCAGTGACGGAGCGTTCGACGAAGTCTCGGCTTCGAAGTGCGTCGTCGCCCTCGCGAACCAACCCGCGAATCCGGACCTGCTGGCCCGTCTCACGCCAGTAGAAGGCGAGCGACGCTCGCGGATTTTCTTTCAGCTCAATGCCTTTCGGCGAAGCAGCTGAACCAGAAAACCAGAACCCGCCCTCGGTCACGTCCTTTAGGATGAGGAAGCGGGAATCGGGCATACCGTCACTGTCGACGGTCGCGAGCGCACACACGTGTGGCTCGACGACGCCGAAGGCCACGGCCGCACGGAGCCAGTCGAGGAACAGCTCTCCCGGCTTTTCCGGAAAATGTTCAGGCGCGGGCGGCGGAGTTCCGGTCAGTGCGGGGATACCGCGAATCCACGTCCGTACGTCAGGCAGCGAAAAATCTGCATCAACCATGAGCCGACTCTAATCGCGGACGGCCTCAGGAGACGTTGCGCACTACCGAGTCGCCGAACGAGGGTTGCTGCAGCAGTGCCCACTTGTTGGACGTCAATCGGAAACTCGGCATGTCGGCGAGCGCCACCACCGATTCCCAGGTCCGCTCGTAGCTCGTGTGGGAGATTCGCCATTCACCGTCGCTGCAGCGGGTGTATCTGTCGTGATAGAAGGCCGATCCGCGAAGAAGCATGCCGTCTTCGGGGATCACCACAGTGTCCGCGAGGCACCAGATCCCGGTTGCGGTGTCTCCATCGACGTCGATCTCGGGTTGCCCGCACTGATGTTCAGTGATGACGTGTGATCCGAGGGTGTTCTCGAGGAAGGAGACGAACGAATCTCGGGAATCGAAACTGAGTTGTTCTCCGTAGATCGCGGTGGCGTCGACGGTCAGAGTGTCGGCAAATTCGACCCACGATTTGGTGTCCAAGGCGCGTGCGTATCGGTACTTGAGTCTTTGGATGAGAACAATCGCTTCGAGATCCATGATCCCCGCCTCCCGGTGCAGCAACCACCCGTCCTATGTGTGCACATTAGCCTGTATCACGCCGAAACGGGCATTACTCTCAAAGCTAGTAGAAATGTCAGCCGATAACACGCTTTTCCAGGCCGTCGAGCATGATCGTGATCTTCTCGTCCAACCAACCTCGCCCGTGCCACGTCGATTCGTCGCCGATCCCCTCGACCAACGACTCCGACGCATTCCAACTCTCCTGATACGCCTGGCGCGCAGAACGCGAATCCGCAGAGCTCACGGTCTTGTCCATCGCCGCCATCATTGCGAACTGCGTCATGGTCACCTCGGAGATGAAGTCCACCGCCAGGACCGCGTCATGTGGTGTGAAACCCTGCGCAGTCAACGAACCGACCAGTTTCTCCACGATCTCGATTATCGCCGGTGGCGTGCCCGGAACTGCGAGACCGACCTGGGCTAGACCTGGATAGCGCTCGAACGAGGACCACAGAACGTCGCACAAATCCTTCAGAAACTCACGCCACGGACGATCCGTGTCCGGCCATACAGTCTGACGCACAACGTGATCCGCGCAAGCCCGCAGCAGCGCTTCACGGTCCGCGAAGTAGCGATAAAGTGCAGAATGACTGACGCCCAGACGTTTTGCCACACTCGGCATGGTCAATTCACTCAGATCACCAGCCAGGGCGGCCTCGACGATGTCCACTGTCGACAACGTCGGCGGCCGCCCCGTCTTCTTTCCGGTTTGCATTCTGCTCAGCCTGCCACCTGCTCAGCCCGCTACCAATCGCCATCCCGACGCACGGTGGCGCTGGTTCCAGAACGCGGCGTAATTCCCACCGGCTTCGAGCAGAACTTCGTGGGTTCCCGCTTC
This sequence comes from Rhodococcus sp. APC 3903, assembly GCF_030407755.1. NCBI lineage: Bacteria > Bacillati > Actinomycetota > Actinomycetes > Mycobacteriales > Nocardiaceae > Rhodococcus > Rhodococcus sp. APC 3903. The sequence goes on along the minus strand of NZ_JASDCV010000012.1, from coordinate 53,707 downwards.
GACGATCGAGCCGTCGTCACCGAGCACGATGATCTGGTCTGCGGCCACGACGGTCGACAGCTTGTGCGCGATCACGAGCAGTGTGCTTTCACTGGCGAGTTCCTGCATCGCACGCTGTACATGGGCCTCGTTCTCGGGATCGAGCGCGGCCGTCGCCTCGTCGAGCAGAACGATAGGTGCGCGTTTGAGGAGTGCGCGCGCGATGGAGACCCGCTGCCGCTCTCCACCGGACAGTGCCGTCCCACCCTCACCGACGCGGGTGTCCCAACCCCGCGGAAGTCGCTCGACGATTTCCGCGACGCCTGCGATCCGAGCCACGTCGAAGACCTCCTCGTCCGTGGCTTCGGGGCGCCCGAGGCGGATGTTCGCGATCAACGTGTCGTCGAAGAGGTACACGTCCTGGAAAACCAAGGACAGTTGCGACATCAGATCGGCACTCGTGAGGTCCCGCACATCGACGCCGCCGACACGTACCACCCCCGAGTCGACGTCGTAGAAGCGCGAGATCAGCCGAGTGACGGTGGTCTTGCCAGACCCTGACGGACCGACCAACGCCGTCAGCGACTTCCGCGGCACCTCGAAGGAGATGTCCCGCAGCACCTGCCCACCGTCCGCGTAGCCGAAGTCGACGGCGTCGAACTGCACGGCCGTCTCCCCCGTCGGCTGCCCGCTGGTATCGGGTTCTACCAGTGGTTCCACTTCGAGGATCTCGGACATCCGACGGATTTCGTTGCGTGCCATTCTGATTGCACCGCCGAACTCGCCGATCTCACCCAGCGGTTGGATGAACCGTGCGGTCAGGCCGAGTAGCGCGATCAACGTGACAGGGTCGATGTCGCCGCCGAGCGCGAGGAATGCACCCAGGATGATCACGGCAGAGAAGACGAATTGCAGGGCGATCCCGTTGACCACGGACCCGATCACCACGAACCACAGTTGTGAACGACCCGCAGTGTGTTGCGCTTCGATCGCGTCGTCGAGCGGTTCGTACACCCCGTGTGTGCGTCCGAAAGCACGCAGGACCGGTTGGCAACGAGCGTATTCGAGCACTCGATTGTTCGATTCGACGGCTGCGGCATGTGCCCGATCGTCGGCCTTGGCAGTCATCGTCGAGGCAAATCTGGCTGCCGCGAACAGAATCGGAACGCTGACCACCAGCGCCAACCCGAGCCGCCAGTCGAAGAACAGCATGCACACGACAATGGTTGCCGGGCTGGCGATTCCGGAGATGATCGGTGTCATGAGGTGCGCAGCCGCCCCCATCACCGAGATGGTGCCCTTGCTGGCAACCTGCGATACCTGGCCGAGTCGGCCGGCACCGAACCAGCCGAGCGGCAGAGTGACGAGATGATCTCCCAGGCGCAGATGCATAGTCCTCAGCAGCGTGAGGGCCGACTCGAATCCCTTCATCGCCTGCAGGTAATGCGCAATCGAACTGATCCCAGCGCACACGGCCATAGCGGCGAGCCACCGAAGGAAACTGCCCCAGTCCTGATCGAACAGTGCCTGCACCGCCGGGACCAGTAGCGCCACTGCCAAACCTTGCATCACGCCGTACAACACTGCCCACACCAGGAACTCGCGATAGCGGCCCTGATTCTGCGGGCCGAGTATCCGGAAGAGGTCGCGAATCATGAGTTGGCCTTTCCTGCTGCGTCAGACGTACCAGCGATGCTGTCGGCCCGACTGTGTTCAATCGAGTCGGCCCGACTGTGACTCGCCCACATCCGGGCATAGGTTGAACCACTCGCCACAAGCTGATCGTGCGTGCCCTTCTCCACGATCCGTCCGGCGTCGAGGACCACGATCTGATCGGCACTCACGATCGATGCCAACCGGTGCGCGATCACCAGCACGGTGCGGCCGACCGTCAAGCGCGACAACGCCTCCTGGATATCGGCTTCGGACTCCGGATCGGCGAAAGCGGTTGCTTCGTCGAGCACGAGAACAGGAGTGTCCGCGAGAATCGCACGCGCTATGGAGACTCTTTGGGCTTCACCACCCGAGAATCTGGCGTCGACCCCGACCACGGAGTCGTAGCCTCTCGGGAGCGCTTCGATTCGGGTGTCGATCTGCGCGGCTGCGGCAGCGGCCTTCACCTCGGCCGAAGTCGCCTGCGGTCGGGCAAGCCGAATGTTGTCGAGCACGGTCGCTTCGACCAGCTGCACGTCCTGCAGAACGAATCCGACGTGGCGGTACAGCTCGTCGGTCGCCACGTCCCTGACGTCGACACCACCGATGGCCACGGATCCGGCACGCACGTCGTGGAACCTCGGAACCAGCGTTGCCAGCGTCGACTTACCCGAACCCGAAGGTCCGACCAACGCCGTCACCGTGCCCTCCGGCAGCGTCAGATCGATGTCGGTCAGAACGTCGGCGCCGTCGTCGTAGGCGAAAGAAACTCCGGAGAATCGAACTTCATTCCCCGCGGGCCTTTTCGGATGATCGGTTTCCGGCAGCGCCTCGGTCGAGAACAGCGCAATCAGTCGCGCCGCAGCGGCGGCTGCCTCTCGGCGAGCCTGCATACCGAAACCGATGGTCGTCACCGACACCGGAATCACCATTGCAACAAGAGAACTCGTCAGCACATCGATGGGTGACACCCATCCGGAGTGGACGAACCACGAGCCGAGGCCAAGGTTGACCACCAGCACTACCGGTGCGCTCAATGCAATCGAGGCCAGCGCCTCGGTCCGGAGCATCGGGCGAACCCAGCCCTCGTACGAGACTGCAAATGCCTTGGCGGCGTCGCGGTACCGGGAGTGTGACTGCTTGTCCTGACCGAAGGTCTTGACCACTGCGATACCGGTGACGAACTCGACGATGGTGTTGCTGATGGCCGCGATGCCCTCATTCATCCGGCTCATCTTGACGGCCATGTCCTTGGTCATCATCGCGTAGGCGATCATGTAGATCGGGAGCGTGGCAATCGCGACCAATCCCAGACGCCAGTCGATCGAGATCACGTAGCCGAGTCCGACGAGCGGCACTGCGATGGCTCCGGTGGTCTCGACGGCGCTGTGCGCAACCAGGTAATGGAGATCGGAGATGTCGTTCTGCGCGGCTTTGCGCACGGTTCCGGACGAGTGGGAGGTGAACCAGCCCAGGGGAAGTCGACCGAGAGTCGCTGCGATTCGACGCCGCAGCACCGCCTGCAGATTCACATCGGCGAAGTGCGTCACGATCAACGCACCGCCTCCGAAGAACGCACGCATACCCAGACCGAAGACGACCACCCACACGATCGTCCAGACACGGGACGAGTCGACGTCACCGCCCACGATCAGCGTCTTACCCAGTTCGGCGATGGCCACGTACGGCACGATGGCGGCGACCGCGGCGATCACCTGCATCACCATCGCGATGGTGGTCCGCGTGCGCACTGGAGCAAGGAGTTCGCGAAGCGCGCTCTTGTGCTCCGCCGCTTCAGCTTTGGCTTGCGAGGCTTCGGCCGCCGCTCCTTGTGATACGTCGGCCTCTTCAGATGAAATGTCTGCTTTCGTGGCCTGTGTCGTCGTCATTTCGAGAACGCCTTCCATCGGGTAACTGCGTCGGCGTCGGATGCGATGCGTCCTTGGAGCTCCGCGCCGGTGAGTGTGCGATCGGCAAGTGCCTCGAGGTCTTCGAGGATCCAGTAGACCGCGAAGGGATAACTGCCGAACCAGAGTTCGCCGCTGACGTCTGCCGTGCGCCCGGCCTGCACCGCAGGGATCCCGTTGAACAACGGATTTGCGTGTACCAGTGCGCCGTCGTAGATGTTTCCCGAGGTCACGACCATCGCGTCCGCCGCGTGCTGCCCGACCTCCTCGCCCGACACCGAAGACGTGGCAACACCTGTGTTCGGTCCGATCTTCGCGTCGAGTTCGGCTTGTGGACGCCTGAAACCGGCTTCCTCGATGATCGAGGACATCGGCGACTGTGGGATGACGGTGTAGATGCCGCCGGAGAATCCCACCAGCACGGACAACGCCTGCGGTTGCGCCTCGACCGTTCCGGATACTTCGGCAAATTTGGTCTCGAGCCTCGACACGATTTCGCGAGCTTCGGACTCTCGACCCAGTGCAGTCGCCGCGGTATTCAGAACTTCGCGCCACGGCGCCGCATAGGCGAGCACCATCGTCGGGGCAATCTCGTTGGCCTGAGCCGTGATCGACGTCAGCGACCCGACGTCACTGAGCAGGATTCTGTCAGGATCGACTGCTGCGATCTGTTCGACGTCGGGTGACTCGAAGAACGTCGGTTTGTCGATGACCTCTACGCCCTCGCTCTGCAAGATCTCCTTTGCCGCCTGTGATTGCAGGGTGGCAAAGACCGTATCGGGCTTGACCCCGAGCGTGAGCGCGTTGAGTGCTGCGAACTCGTCCAGTGCGCCCCACTGCTGCCGCATCCTTCTCTCCCTGTTTTAGTTACACACTGTCTCGATTAGGGGAGCCTACAATAACTCAAGCCGTTTGTGCAGCCCTCGTCACCGGAAGTGCAAACGCCGGCAGACACGCGACAACACTGATGACTGCGCCCATCACGAACGCCGCCCCGAACGAATCACCGGAAATACCGATCGCCAGGACTGCTGTGGTTACCGGCGCACCCACCGCCGATCCCACGGTCCTGATCACGCTGTTGACACCACTGGCCGCTGCCATCTCCGATGGCGGCACGATCGAAGCAACCAACAGAGCACAGACCGCGAACCCCACGCCGTTCCCCAACCCGACGAGGGAGAAGAACAGCACGATCGCAACCACCGAAATCGGCCAGATTGCGAGTCCGATCGCGCCCGTCGCCATGAGTGCCAGCGCTGTCACCGCCGGTACTCGCGGCCCGTATCGCCGCGCGAGAGCCGGCGTCAAACGCCCGCCGAGAAAGACGAGTACAGCGGCAGGCAAGAGCGCCAACCCGGTCTGCACGACAGTGAATCCGCTTCCGTACGTGGACGTGTCCGGCGCCTGGAGGATCCGCGGCAGGCAGAGGTAAAAGATGTACGGCACGAATCCGAACACCAGAGTGAGTGCGCTGGTGATCATCATCGGTTTGTCCCGAAAGACTCGCATGTCGACAATCGGCGCGTCGTGGCGGGAATCGACGGCAATCAGTGTCGCGAACGAAACTAACGCGATCACAACCAGACCCCAGAATCCGAGCGACAGAACTCCCCAGTCGGAGGCTTTGGTGATCGCCAGGAGCAGGCTCACCAACCCGAACGCGAGTGCTCCGGCACCGGCCCAGTCCGTCGGCATACCCGGCCGGCGATGCGAACCCGGAACCACGGCCACCACCGCGACCAATGCGAGCACGATCAAGATCCCGGTGATCACGAACAACCACTGCCAACTGAGATACTCGAGAATGACACCGCCGATCACCAGTGCACTTCCGGCACCGATTCCCAAAGTCCCAGCGAGCCAACCTATCCCCGAAGACAACTCGGAGCCCACTACCGTTCTCCGCAGCACTGCCATCGCGAGCGGGAAGCTCGCCATACTCACTCCCTGGACGGCCCGAACGACGAGCAGCACCCCGATGTTCGGCGCTGCCGCGGCGGCGAATGTGGCGAGGGCAAAGATGATCAGAACGATCACCAGAACTCGCTTGTCGCCGAACCGGTCACCCATTGCCCCGACGATCGGAGCCATCACCGCGGCCGCCAACAGATAGGACGTAAGAATCCACCCGGTCACCGCCACGGACGTGTCGAAATGCTCACCCAACACCGGCAACGCCGGTACCAGCATCGTCTGCATGAGCGAGTAGACGAGTACCGCTCCAGCCAGGGCTGCGATCACCCGGCTCCCGGATCGAGTGGGCGCCTCTGCCAAGGTCGTCATCGACACCTTCCTCCAATCATGAATCGAATCGGAACGGAACACTCCGTTCCGATTGAGTAAACCATGCATTGCTAGCCTGTGGGAATGGCGAAAGAGAATGCGAGCCTCCCCGGACGCGCCCGAGAAGCCGCAGACAACGACGTCACCGTGCTGCGAGCGGCGCGCGAGATTTTTGCCGAACAGGGTTGGAATGCACCGGTATCGGCGATTGCCGCACGGGCCGGAGTGGGCGTCGGCAGCATCTATCGCCGATACCGAGGCAAGGAGGAACTGGCGCAATCCCTGCGCGTCTGGGCGATCGATCACCTCGCCACCCTTGCCCGAGAGTGCGTGAGCACCGCGAAAACCGATGAAGCCGTATTGAAGACGTTCTTCTCGCGATATCTCACCGAATCGGTGGGACCGCTCATTCCGGTCCTCGGCGGCAGGTTGCCTGAACACGCCGAAGTCACTCGTGCCGCCGAAGAATTGGAGGCCGCACTGCAATCCATGGTCGACGTCTGCATCGACGCTCACGAAGTCCCGCCCGGCTTCACTGCTGCAGACGTCATGCTCATGACAGTGCATCTGCGGCCGACTCTGCCGATCGATGGCGATCGAGCCACCGAAATACACACGCGTTATCTCGATTTCATGCTCGACGGACTTCGTGACGGAACACCTCAACCGTCGATCACTCCCCCATCCTGGAGCGAATGGCTTCAGATGTGGCAGGGCACCTGACCCGGAGAACACCCGAACGGAACATCAGGTTAGGCTTACCTAGCTTAGTTCGCCATGTTCGGAAGGTTTTCATGAAACTCACCCGCCGGTTCGCCGGATTCGCCGCACTACCCGCCGTCGCCGCACTCCTACTCACCGGTTGCGGAAGTAGCGACGCATCACCTTCTACCGAGACCAGATCTGCCGACCAGTCCTGGAGTTACACAACGGGATACGGAAACACGATCACCCTCGATCACGCCCCGAAGCGGATCGTCGTCGACGCGTATTCCGCAGCGGCGCTGTGGGACTACGGTATTCGGCCGGTCGGCATCTTCGGTTACGGCGTCGGCAATCCCGACGTCACCGATCATGCCGACGAGTCGACCATGACGGTCGTCGGCCGTGAAGGCGAACTCAGCGCGGAAGCACTTGCGGCACTGGACCCCGACCTCGTCATCGGGTACGGCAACAGTGACGACCCGACGCGATGGACTTGGTGGGACGAGCCGATGGGCAACACCGTCAACAATGTTGCACCGTTTGTCGGCGTCAAGTTCTCCGGAGCCTCGACACCGAACGTGTTGAGCGAATACGCCTCACTCGCCGAAGCTCTCGACGGGAACACCGACACAGCCGCAGCACGCGAGGGCAAGGAAGCATTCGAATCCGGTGCAGAGCGAATCCGAACTGCCGCGGCCAAGGTCGACGACATCGAAGTCCTCGCCCTGAACGGTGACAGCTCCGAGTTGTACGCAGGCACAACGGCGCTCGCCCAGTTCGGTTATCTGAAAGAACTCGGTGTGAAGTTCACCGGACCGGGAGGCGACAAAGGCTGGGCCGACCTCAGCTGGGAGCAGGTCCCGGATTACCCGGCGGACATCGTGTTCCAGTTCGCGAAGTCGGCAGAAGCATTCGCAGTATCACCCGTGTTCGTCAAGCTGCCCGCGGTGACCGCGAACCAGGTGATCGACTTCGACGACAAGCGTCCCAACACCTACGCCAATTACGGCGCCTGGTTCGAGCAGGTTGCACAACTACTCGACCAGGCCCGCAACGTCGCCTGAATTACTGCCCAGCAGTGATTCGCCCGGCCGCTTCCTCGAGAACGTCGAGGAAGATGGCCGCGGTGAGCGCAAATCCTTGGTTGTATCGCGCGTCGCTGGTCAACACGTTGCCCGCTTGAACTGCAGGCAACCGCTGCCACGTCGGCTGCGTCTTGATCGCGTCGAGTGCTTCCTGATCGCGCGCTTGGGCGATGATCACATCCGCCGGAGCCAAGGTGTCGAGTTGCTCGAACGACAACTCGAACGAGTTCTCTGCATTGTCGTCGTCACGGAAAAGCACGTCCAGGCCGGCATCGATCGCAACACTGATCCGCAGATTCCGCTGATGCACAAGGAATCCGGTCGGCGTCTGAACGCCGAACACGATCTTCTTTCCGCCCAGCTTCTCCTGCAACATGGGTCGCAGTCTCGCGAGCTTGTCGTCGTACTCCGCGATGGAAGCCTCGGCGATTGCCACACGGTCGAGTTGGCTAGCCTGCGCCATCAGCGCACCTCGCCAGTCGACCGGGTGTCCGGCGATCGGTTCGACGTCGTCGCCGACGACCAACAGCGGCGCGATCGAAGACAAGCGCTCGGTGCCGTACCAGTCACTCGTGTAGCCGATCGCAGTGATCACGATCAGATCGGGTTCGAGAGCGAGCAGAGCCTCGAAATTGGTGGAGAAATCGCCGGCTACGTTGACGAAGCTCGCGTCCTCGATGGTACGGCCGGGAAACTGGAATCCTGCCTTGGCATCGGGGAACCAGAAGTTCCCCGAACCGACGATCGGGTAGTCCATCATCATCGCGAATTCGAGGTCGACGCGGCCGTCCAGCACCACAACGCGCTTGGGATCGCGCGGAACGTCGCCGCTGAACTCGCCCCACGTGTACGGGAGAGTGTCACTGGCCGAGTCCGACTCGGCATCCGAAGTTCCACACGCACTCAGCGCCAGTGCTGCAGCCACACCGGCTGCGCCACCGAAGAATCGGCGCCGTGAAATGCGGTCGACGATCTGAGCCCACTCCGAATCGGTGACCTGCGTATCCAGGACGAGTGTCATACCTTTGCTCCTTCGATGTTTCGCTGACGCTCGCGTCCCAGCGGAATGACAAGTGGTGTGTGGGAAACCGGATCGTCGATGATGCGGCACGCCATGCCGAACACCTCCTGCACCAGTTCTTCGGTGATGATCTCCGCGGGCGGGCCTTCGGCGACCACGGCGCCGTCCTTCATCGCGATGATGTGAGTTCCGTAGCGGCACGCGTGATTGAGATCGTGAAGCACAGCCACCAGCGTGTGCCCGTCGTTCTCGTTCAGATCGCGGCACAACTCCAGAAGCTCGATCTGATGCGCAATGTCGAGGAACGTCGTCGGCTCGTCCAGCAGCACCAACGGAGTCTGCTGCGCGAGAACCATAGCGACCCAGACACGTTGGCGCTGACCACCGGACAGTTCGTCGACCGGCCTGGCCGACAGATCCGTGACCTTGGTTGCCTCCATCGCCTTGATGACGGCGGCTTCATCCTCCCGGGACCACTGACGGATCAGCTTCTGGTGCGGATAACGTCCTCGCGCAACCAGATCGGCGACTTTGATGCCGTCCGGCGCGATCGACGTCTGCGGCAGAAGCCCGAGTCGCCTCGCGACTTCCTTGGCCGGGTACGACGTGATCGCCTTGCCGTCGAGGAGAACTTTGCCGGTAGTCGGCTTGAGCAACCGCGACAACGCACGCAGAAGCGTCGACTTGCCGCAGGCGTTGGGACCGACGATGACGGTGAAGCCACCGTCGGGGATCTCGACGTCGAGGTGCTCCGAGATGACGCGCTTGTCATAACCGATCGTGACGTCCTCGGCGCGAAGCCGATTCGTCTTCTCAGCCACGACGCCCGCCGCACTTGCCTCGTTCACGCTGTTCCTCGTTCCTTCACCGATCACTGCTTACGGGCCTCTCGCGCGAGAAGCCATACAAAATAGATGCCACCGATGGAGACCGTGACGACGCCGACCGGCAACTGTGTCGGTGCAAAAGCTCGCTGCGCCACCCAGTCGCTGACCATCAGCAACGCGCCACCCATTGCTGCCGACGGCAGCAGGGTCACTCCGGCACTACCGGTCAATCGCCTCACCAATTGCGGAGCCGCCAGCGAGACGAATCCGATCGGTCCGGCCGCTGCTGTCACCATGGCCGTCAGAGCGACTCCGAGAACAACCAGGGAAAGCCGCGTGGGTTCGGCCCGGACGCCGAGCGCCTTGGCGGCGTCGTCGCCCATCTCGAGCATCTGCATCCGCCTGCCCAACACCAGGATCAGCGGAACGAGGATCGCCAGCACGACGACCACCGGCCACACCTGAGTCCAGCCGAGACCGTTCAACGAACCGGCACCCCACACTGCGGCGGCCATGGCGTCGTCAAGTTTCGCCTTGAGAATCATCCAGGTGTTGACCGAGCCCAACATCGCGCTGATGGCGATACCGACGATGATCAACCGAAATCCCTGCACACCACGCTTGTACGCAAGGAGGTAAACCACTGCTGCGGTCGCGATTCCGCCCACCAGAGCACCGACTGCGATCTCGTAGTAAGTACCACCGATGAGGAGGATGACCACAAGAGCGCCCGTGTACGCACCGGAGTTGAAGCCGATGATGTCTGGGCTACCCAACGGGTTCCTGGTGAGCGATTGGAAGATCGCACCGCTCATGCCGAGTGCCGCACCGAGCATCAGCGCCAACAGAACTCGGGGCAGACGCCATTCCACGACGACCATGTGGATACGCGCGGGAGCCTCGCCGAACAGTGCGCCGAGGACGTCCCCGATCGGCACCTGGTAGTCACCACTACCGAGGGCGATGACGCCGATCGCCAGTGCAAGCGCAACGAGGATGAGACAGACCGTGACCGTGCGGACGTCGATCCGCGCGGACCACCCTTCTTTGGGTGAGCGCACCACCGTGGTGGGGCGCCCGAAATCGATGCTCACAGACCGCTCACCTTGCTTCGACGCACCAGCATGATCAGCACCGGAGCACCGATGAAGGCCGTGACGATACCGACCTGAAGTTCACCCGGGCGCAGCACGATTCGGCCGACGACGTCGGAAAAGAGGAGAAGAATCGGCGAACACACCAATGTGTACGGAAGAATCCATCGCTGATCGGGTCCGACGAACCATCTCGCGACGTGCGGAACCATCAGACCGACGAATCCGATCGGTCCGGCCGCAGCCGTCGCCGCGCCACACAGCAACGTCACCGCGATGACGCCGAGAATACGAGTGCGAGTGATATTGGCACCGAGCGAACGTGCCAGATCGTCACCCAAAGCCACGGCATTGAGCTGGCGTGCCAACGCGAGCGCCAGGAAGAGCCCGATGAGGATGAAGGGTGCAACAGCCAGAACGATTTCCAAGGAACGCCCGCTGAGTGAGCCGGCATTCCACTGGCGCATCTGGTCGAAGGCGGTCGGGTTGAGCAAGGTGATGCCGGACGAGATGCCGCCGAGCACGGAGCCGATGGCAACACCGGCCAGTGTCAGCCGAATGGGCGTCGCACCACCTCGACCGATCGAGCCCAGCGTGTAGACGATCGCCGTGGCTATCACCGCTCCGAGGAACGCGAACCAGATGTACGACCAGATGCTGGTCAGGCCGAAGACCGCGACGGCGACAACCATCGCAAAGCCTGCTCCGGCATTGACACCGAGAATTCCGGGATCAGCCAAGGGATTTCGTGTCATCGCCTGGATGAGGCCACCGGCCACGCCGAGCGCCATGCCGACTATCAGACCGAGCAGAGTACGCGGCAGCCGCAGGTCACGGATGATCACGTGATCGTTCGAGTCGTCGTAGTTCACCAGCGCGTCGATGACCGTGCCGAACGGAATGGTCTTCGATCCAACCGCAATGCTCAGAAGGAGCACGGCGGCGAGCACCACCAGGCACACCAGAAGACCCGCCATACGACGAGAGTTGGTCGATACCAGGCCGTCCGGTTGCTTCTGCTTCTCTTGCAGCGACTCGTCGATCAGTTCTTCGGTGTGTTTGTCGACGGCTCTCTCGTCAGCCGCACTCTGATCGACGGCACTCTTGTCTAATCCAACGGTCACAAGCCGGCGCTCTCTAGAGTCTTCTCGACCTCGTCGCGAATCTCTTCCTCGTCGCGGTCCGATTCCCAGGCCGCATCGAGTGCCGCGCGGACACTCTCGTCGAGGGCCTCGTACTTCGCGTTCCAGACCTCTGCCTTGTAGGTCCAGTAGCCGATGACCTTGTACTGCTCACCCGGCAACTTGAGTTCGTGGCGAAGGTACTTGCGGATGTCACGGAGCATCGTGCTCTCGCCTGCCACCCACACGTATCCGAGTTCAGTGGGCAGGTTCATCGCGCGAACCGCGTCCGGCAGCTTCGACGGTGCAACACCGTTGCCACTGCCGACCAGCCAGATGAACTCGACGTCGGCGTCCGAGGTGATCTGCTGCTTGTGCGACTCGTCCACCACCTCGACGATCGCCTTGGCCGACATGCCGGCCGGCAACTGTTCGATCAGACGACCGAGTGCGGGGAGTCCGGTTGCGTCGGCGACGAACACCTGCCAGCGTGCGTCGGCCGGCGGCTCGTAGAGGCCACGAGACTCGCCGATCGCCAACTTGTCACCGATCTCGGCTTTCTGCGCCCAGTCGCTGGCGATTCCGCCCTCGTGAACGACGAAGTCGATTGTCATTCGGCTGGTTTCGGCATCGAACCGTCGCACGGTGTACGGCTGGCACGGGGACGGTTCCTCGCCCTCCGGGTACCGCCAACCGCGCGGTGCGTCCGGATCTTCCGCCGGTAGAACGAACTCGCCTGTAGCCGGGACCGGGAAGTGGAGGCGCAGGTATTCGTCACCGGTACCGGTGGTTTCGAAGGCGGTCAGTTCCTCCCCTCCGAACACGATACGAACCATTCCCGGGGTCACGTACTCCTTGTGAAGTACCTCGCCGAACACAAGACTCACAACAATCTCCAACATCGATGGAACATGAACCGGACCCGAACACAAGGATCAAATCCGACTTCCGGACATAGTTAACCCGCGCTAAGTAAGGTAGACCTTAATTTATTGCAGTGTTGTCGATGAGTCGATGCCTTCTCCGCTGCAACGGGGCCAACTACTATCGCAATTCGGCCAACGCAATACATATGGCCTGTTCACGACAAGTATTGGCACCGGTGTGACTTCTGACTACCGCCCACGATCCCTAGCGTGGACCCAGTGCCTTCGACACCACTTCTTTCGGCCGAGACAAACGGTCCCCCAACCGGCACGGCGATCACGCCGCGCCAGGTAATCACACGCGCGATCGCTTCCGAAGGTCGCGGAGCCAAGTTGGCGGCGGCGTCCGTCGGCTTCACCGGCCACCAGGTCGCGGAAGCGTTGGTGCCGGTGGTGATCGGTGCGGTGATCGACCGTGCTGTCGCGACCAGCGATGCCGCCGCACTCGGAAAGTGGATCCTCGTTCTCGGAATTCTCTTCACCGGCTTGTTGCTCAGTTGGCGCTTCGCGGCACGCATCTCCGATTCCGTCACCGAGCACGGTGCGCATCGCTTGCGGATGGACATCGCGCGCCGAGGCCTCGATCCGCACGGCATGTCGCCGCGGCGCATGCCTGGCGAGGTCTACTCGATTGCAACATCCGACGCGGGTTCGGTGGCCGGATTCACACACACGCTGAGCACAAAACTTGCGGCCGCCTGTGGAGTGCTGACCGCCGCGATTTCGCTTCTGGTGATCTCGGTGCCACTCGGCCTGCTCGTCATTCTCGGTACGCCCCCGGTGCTGGCTCTCATGCAGGTGGTCAGTCGACCGCTCGAACGCCGAGCCGAGACCGATCAATGGCAGGGCGCCAAGGCCGGTGCCCTGGCCGCAGATCTACTCTCCGGACTTCGAATCCTCTCCGGCATCGGCGCCGGAGATGCTGCAGCGCAGCGGTATCGGGGAGCCAGCCGGACTTCGCTGGAAGCAACCCTTCGCGCACAGCGATACCAAGCGATGTACTCCGCCGCCAATGTTGCGATCGCCGGTGCTTTCCTCGCCGTCATCGCGTACGTGGGTGGACGGATGGCAGCGTCCGGGAGCATCTCGGTCGGTGAATTCGTTGCCGTGGTTGGTCTGGCACAGTTCCTTCGCGGTCCGTTGATCGACATCATCTACTTCGGCGCCGGCCTGGCACGGGCGCGTGCTTCCGCCAACCGCGTCGCAGCACTTCTCGGGACCACCGAGGCTGTGACTCCCGCGGGTGAACCTGTGCCCCTGAATCACTCCGAGTTCCTGACGCTGCGCGACGTCGTGTTGGCCGGAGCGTCACCAGTCGATCTCGACGTCAAACGCGGCGAGATCATCGGCATTGTCACCGAGAATGCCGCATGGGCGGATGCGTTGGTCGACGCACTGGCGCGTCGAATCGAGCCTTCGAGCGGAACAATTCATCTCGGCGACAACGCCATTCACGAGTTGCACATCGACGAACTTCGCACTCACGTTCTGGCAGCACCGCACGACGCGGCACTGTTCATCGGCACAGTCGGCGACAACATCGACGCCCTCGCACCGATCGGTCGCCGCAACGACGAGGCCATAGCCGCTGCCGCCGCAGATCAAGTGATCTCTGCACTGCCGCTCGGCCTCGCCACCCGAGTCACCGAGCAAGGGAATTCTTTGTCCGGCGGACAGCGTCAGCGCATCGCGTTGGCGAGGGCACTGGCAAGCGAAGCGCCCGTCCTGGTGCTGCACGATCCCACCACTGCCGTCGACTCCGTCACCGAAGCGCGCATTGCTCGCGGGATCGCCGAGGTACGCGGGGCGCACGCCACAATACTTCTGACCAGCAGCCCCGTGCTGCTCGATATCTGCGATCGGGTGATCGAGCTGTGAACGAACTACTCCCCACCGCAACACCGAAACAAGCGCGCCGCGCGGCACTTCGGTTGATGGGACCCCACCGGATCTCCGCGATCGCAGCAGTCGTCACCCTGACCGCCGCGACCGCGATCGGTCTGCTCACACCGCTGGTCCTCGGCGCCATGGTCGACGCCGTGACCGACGGAGACGGCGACGCTGTCTCTCGCATCGGCACACTGACTCTCGCGTTGGTCGGCATCGCGGTTGCCTCGTCCCTTCTCGTCGGAGTGAGCAACTACCTGCTTGCCGGTGTCGGTGAACGTGTTGTCGCCGACCTGCGCGAAGAAGTTGTCGTCCGGGTTCTCGACCTTCCCCAGAGCGACGTCGAACGCGCCGGGCGCGGAGACCTGGTCTCCCGCATCACCGGCGACGTGCGGTTGGTGACTCGGGCCGTATCCGAAGCACTTCCGGTTTTTGCCACCGCGGCACTGACCATCGTGTTGACGCTGATCGGATTGGGTAGCCTCGATTGGCGATTCGCTGTCGCCGCGGTGATCGCGGCACCCATCCAGATCCAGGCGCTGCGCTGGTACCTCTCGAGGTCTGCACCGGTCTATCGCGAGGAGCGGGAGGCGGAAGGTGCACGTGCGCAACAGCTCCTGGACTCGCTGAGCAACTCCGACACCGTCGGATCGCTTCGCCTGGCCCAGCCGCATCTCGAACAGATCGAATCTCGATCGATGGCCGCCGTCCGCCTGAGCTTGTTGACCACGCGTCTACGCACCAGGTTCTTCGGCCGGCTCAACATCGCGGAGTTCATCGGCCTGTCCGCTGTGCTGATCACAGGCTTCTGGCTGGTGAAAGACGGTCAGATCAGCATCGGCGCCGCCACCGCCGCCGCCCTGTTCTTCCACCGCCTCTTCGATCCGGTGGGCGCAGTTCTCAGCGTGTTCGACGAATTGCAGGAAGGCACAATCGCGTTGGCTCGCCTGGTCGGAGTCACCCTTGCGCCCGTGCCATCCGCACCGACCGATCCGCAGGAACCTGTCGACAGCTCGGCGTCTTTGGAACGCGTCACATTCTCGTACCGAAGCGGCGACGCTCCTGTTCTGCGAGACATCCACATCACCCTTCCGGCAGGAACCGTCACGGCACTCGTCGGCGCTACCGGAGCCGGAAAATCGACAGTCGCAAAACTGGTCGCGGGGACCTACGAACCGACCGAAGGCGTCGTGAAGATCGGGACGGTGCCCCGGAACGAACTGCCACCGTCGACCTCTCGGAGCGCGGTGGCCCTCGTGACTCAGGAGGTCCACGTCTTTGCCGGCACGTTGGCCGAGGATCTGCGGCTGGCCGACCCGTCGGCAACCGACAGCGACATCATCGCAGCGCTCGATACCGTCGGCGCCTCCGATTGGCTGCGGGCGCTCCCGGACGGACTCGAGACAGTCGTCGGGGACGGTGGACACCGGCTGACCGCAACACAGGCACAACAACTTGCGTTGGCAAGAATCGAATTACTGGATCCGCCGCTGCTGATTCTCGACGAGGCGACCGCCGAAGCGGGCAGCGCCGGAGCCAAGGTCCTCGACGATGCCGCTCTGGCTCTGACCCGGGGGCGCACTGCTGTCACAGTGGCACACCGACTCTCACAGGCCGTCGACGCCGATCAGATTCTGGTGATGGACGACGGCCGCGTCGTCGAGCACGGCTCTCACGACGAGTTGGTCAACATCGGGGGTCGGTACGCGGAACTGTGGGAAGCGTGGTCCGCGCCGCGGCGTTGATCGCGACAGTTGCACCGGGCACTTCCGCCCGGTGCAACCCAACTCAAGCGTGCAGGAGATACGGCACCGATTCGGGAGCCACGCTCCCCTTGTTCATCATGCTGCCGGGTGTCCGGCCGGTGACCCGGCGGAACACTGCGACAAAAGCACTCGGAGTTTCGTATCCGACCCGCCTACTGACAACCGAAACCGGCACGCCAGCAGCCAGGTACGTCAGTGCTGCGCGGACTCGAACCTGAATTCGCCACTGTGCAAAGGTCATTCCCGTGCCCTGAGCGAACACACGCGTCAGCGTACGGACGCTACCGCCGGCCGTCAGCGCCCATTCGGACAGCGACCGCTGGTCTGCCGGATTGGCGACCAACGCTTCGGCGACGAACAACGCTCGCGGATCGGTCGGCATCGGAACCTCCACCGCAGCAACTTCGAGCGGCTGCAACATGTCGAAGGCCACCCGCTCGGCGCGACTGCGCGCCTCGTCGGGCATGTTCCGCCGATGCATGTGCAGGAGTACCTCACGCAGGAGAGCGCTGACACCGAACAAGCCCGGAACACCCGACGGCGCGGCGTGCGCCTCAGGCCGGAAGTACGTGCAGAAGAACTCGGTACCTGGGCCCGCCTTCACGGCATGCAACGCCCCGGCAGGCAGCCACAGTCCGGCCGAAGGCGGCACCTCCCAGGTGATGCCGTCAGCGACAACCGTGAGCATTCCACCGGAGTTTCCCCAGATCAGCTCATGTTCAGGATGACGATGCGGGGCCCACTGCCGCTGATGAGAGAGCTTCAGAGTCACCGTTGTCATCGAGTAGGGGTGATCGATGGAACGCGGCCCCACGGGCACCGAAATTCTCTCTGCCACAGCTGTCATGAAGACGAGTATAGGACTTTCGTTAGGCATACCTAAATAGGAACCCGAAAATTGTTGACTGTGACCCCAGAGTTACACATACCAGGGTCCCCGATATCGTGACTGCAACTCCCGGCTACGGGTCGGCAACGAGAGGTACATGATGGTTGACGCATCACGAATCCCGGTCATCGTCGGCGTCGGCGATCTGCGCTGGAATCCTGCCGACGGGCACCGCGAACCTCTTGACTTGATTCACGACGCCACCGTCGCCGCGTTGAACGACAGTGGACGCGCTGAGCTGGGAACACAGATCGATTCCGTGTTCGCGATCAAGACGGTCAGCTGGTCGTACGACGATCTCCCCGGGCTGCTTGCCTCACGATTAGGCGCGACCCCCACTGTCACCTCTACCTCGCCGATCGGTGGCCACTGGCCGGCGGCACTCCTCGATCGGATCGGCGCGGCCATCGCTCGCGGTGAATCCTCGGCTGCTCTGCTCGTGGGCGGCGAATCGCACGCCAGCAGCACCGCGCTGCGAAAGTCCGGAGTCGCTCCCGACTCGATCGGGTGGACCGCTGCGCCCGGTGGGCCTCCCGGATTCGATCCGGCCGACCTGGGAAGCCCTGAAATGCAGCGCGCCGGTTTCATCGTGCCGACGCGCGTCTACCCGCTCTTCGAGAACTGTTTCAGTGCTTCCGAGGGCCACGGCGCCCGCGAATCGCTCGCCTGGTCCGCGAAGATGTACGCCGCATTCTCGGAACTGGCATCGAAGAATCCAGCCTCCTGGACGTCGGAGATCCGATCGGCAGACGAGATCGGCACCGTCGGACCTGGCAATCGGATGGTCTCCGAGCCGTACCCACTGATGCTCAACGCCATGCCCTTCGTCAATCAGGCTGCGGCCGTTGTCGTCTGCTCGTTGTCGACGGCCCGCGAGTTCGGGATCGATGAAAGCAAACTGGTGTACCTCTGGGGCGGCGCTGGTGCGAGTGATCCGTTGGACATCCTCAGCCGCAACAGCTTCGACAGCTCGGCCGCGATGCATGACGCCGTGCATCGCGCACTCGATGGTGCCGGAGTCGGCGCCGACGCACTCGACATCGTAGATGCCTACAGCTGCTTCCCGATCGTGCCCAAGCTGTTGATCCGCGAACTCGGACTTCCCGATACCGCGATCCCAAGCGTCACAGGAGGTCACTCGTTCTTCGGCGGACCGCTCAACAGCTACACCCTGCATTCCGTCGCTGAAGTCACCAGGCGAATTCGCGACGGCGCGAACCTTGCCCTCGTCCACGCCAACGGTGGATTCCTCACATACCAGCACTGCGTACTGCTGTCGGCCGCCGCTCATGCCGACGGGTACGTCGGTGACCCCGACGCACGTGCTTTGACCGCGGAAGCTCCGGAACTGATCACCGATTACCAGGGCACTGCGGAAATCGTCACTGCCTCTGTCGAATACGGTCGCACTGGCGAACCTGAGATCGGGTTCGTGATTGCAACAACGCCGGACGGCGGCCGTGTCGCCGGTCACACCGGTCCCGAGAATGCCGCCGAACTGACCCAGCTTCGCGGTGACAACCCGGCGGCGATCGGGCGGACCGTTCATATCAGCGACGAGAACGGGAAGCTCACGCTCACGTTCTGACGGTCGACAGCCGTGAGCACCGGGGCATGTTTGTGCCCCGGCGCTCACGTCTTCAGTTGTCGCGATTCACGCCGCGGTGGGCGGACTGTTCCCGCCGATCGGATGCTGGTGCGGATCAACCGACATCGGCGGATAGAACACCGTCTTTCGATCCGGGCCGATCTCCACCCGCCACTCCGTGTGATGCATCGTCCGATGATGATGACCGCACAACAGAACCAGGTTGTCGAGATCCGTTGGGCCACCATCGTTCCAGTGAACAATATGGTGAGCATCGCACCACCCCGACGGCGTCCCGCACCCCGGGAACGCACACCCACCATCCCGAACCGCCAACGCCCGCCGCTGCGGAACCGTCGCTGTTCTTACTTCCTTACCGCAGTCGAGCGGAACACCGTTCTCATCCAACAAGATCCGCGTCACGGTGCAGTCGCAGGCCAGCATCCGGGCAGTGTCGATACTGATCGGACCCACCCAATCCGTCCACGCGAACCCTAACTCCTCGGTGGACGGCAAGAGGTCTTTCAGAACTTTAAGGTCCGTCATGTCCTTGGCCGACGCAGTCACCGTGATGTGTGGTTTCACGCCGCCCTCGATCGGACCCAACCCCGCCCGCTCATACCGGCGCAGGAGTTCGCAGAACCCGTCCGCCCGTCGTAAAGCAGGCGTGCGGGTGTCCTTGACACCGTCCTTCTCCGGTGTCGGAGCGGACAGGCTCGACAGCAGCGTGATCAACCGTGCCCCGTTGACCGCATCCAGATCGCCCTTCACAGACTCCCGCCCGTACAAGCCTTTCGAGGCGTAGAACTCATTACGTTCGGAATCCTCGCCGACCGGAACACCGTCCTCACGCTTGCCGTACTGCTTCTCGATCCGCCGGATCGCCGCCCGCACCGCATCACAATCGGCAATGTTCTTCGACGCCAACCCGAGCAGAATCCCCCGGGCCTTGTCCACATCCGCCAGGGTCATGTTCTTCGGCGGATGCTGACAAAACGACGCCACCTGACGCGCCTTCAACGCATCCACATCACCACGGTGAAACGCATCGCCCACAACAGGTTCGAGCATCAACAACCGCGCCAACCCGACCAGCAGACTGCACTCACCGATCTCCAAATTCGTCGAACCATGCAACCACTGTGCGATCGCCCGAAAACCCTTCCCGCCGAGAACCTCACGGGAAAACATCTCCACGATCAGCAACACCATCCGCGACTGCAACTCGTGCCGGACACGCACCAGATCCAGAACCTCACACTTGAGGCCCTCACCATCCAGCTGCCACGCATCCCGACTGTCCATACCGAAATCTTAATCGAACATACTTTCGATAGCCAGAGACAAAGCGGACAACTTCAGGAACATGAAGACTCGAGACCTGTTGAAGTACATCAACATTCACCTAGTCGTCCAATATCACGCGATAGAAGACATACCCCGCAAAACACACAATCGCAACAACACACAGCACGAGCAGGATGTCGAAAAGGACGACCATGCTTCACCCCCAGTGAGTTCAACCCAGTTCAAGAACTTCTCCACGCGGAGAAGAACGTATCACGGTATCTTCTCTGCGTGGAGAAATCGACGCGAGAAGCACTTCTGGACGCCGGGCTCGACCTGCTGGGCCGGGTTGGGTTTCGAGCCTGGTCGATGAGAGGCGTCGAAGACGAGGCAGGCGTGCCACACGGCAGCGCACGGCACTACTTCGCAAATCAACGTGGACTGATAGTCGAGGTGGTGCGACACCTTCTGGACGGCGATCTTCCTCGCCCAGGCGAGACGCCGAAGCAACAAGTGGCCCGGTGGCTGGGGCCTGAATCCGGCCGCACCCGGGCGCGTTACGAACTGATCATCGCGTCATTCCACGATCCCGACCTCGCAGTGGAACTGGTGCGTGGTCGGGATCGGTTTGTCGACATCTTGGTCGAACGCGGCATGACATCGTCCGATGCAACGGAGTTGGTCGCAGCACTGGACGGGATCGTGCTGGACGCACTGCTACGCGAGCAAGCACCGGAGAGTGTGGATCCAGAGCGAATCTTCAAGAAGTTCGGAGCGAAATTCCCCTAGCCGTCCAGCTCGGCGAACAGCTCCATCCACTGCTCCTCGGCGGCTTCCTTGTCCGCGATGACCTGCTTGAGTTCAGCCCCGAGCTTCGGCAGCTTGTCCGGGTCGGTGGCTGCGTCGGCGAGGGAAGCGTGCAGCTTCTTCTCGCGGTCGTCGAACTTCGCAATGGATCGCTCGAGCTTCGAAAGTTCCTTGCGTGCAGCGCGATCCGCGGCACCGTCGCGGACCTGCTTGCTCTTCGACGCACCACTCGCCGTCGAGGCCACCGACGGGTTGTCGCCGTCCCCCATCGCTGCGCGTCGACGCAGGTAGTCCTCGATACCACCCGGCAGGTTGGTGAGCTTGCGATCACCGAAGAGAGCCCAGGTGGTGTCACAGATGCGCTCGATCAGGTACCGGTCGTGCGAGATGACCACCATGGTGCCCGCCCAGCCGTCGAGCAGATCCTCGAGTTGCTGAAGCGTGTCGATGTCGAGATCGTTGGTGGGCTCGTCGAGAAGCAGAACGTTGGGCTCGGCCATGAGGACACGCGTCAACTGCAGACGGCGGCGCTCACCACCGGACAGATCGCCGACGGGGGTGCGCTGACGCGCCGGTGTGAAGCCCAGCCGCTCAGCCAGCTGACCGGCTGACACTTCCTTGTCCCCCAGCGTGATTCGCTCG
Source organism: Rhodococcus sp. APC 3903 (assembly GCF_030407755.1). Classification (NCBI taxonomy): domain Bacteria; kingdom Bacillati; phylum Actinomycetota; class Actinomycetes; order Mycobacteriales; family Nocardiaceae; genus Rhodococcus; species Rhodococcus sp. APC 3903. The sequence continues at coordinate 32,237 of NZ_JASDCV010000012.1, read as the reverse complement.
GCTACGTCCTTGACCGCGTCGAGTACGCGCATGTCGGTCGGCAGATCGTCGAGTTCCTGCTTGAGCCAACCGATGTGGACGGTCTGCCCCTGAATGCGCTTGCCTGCTGCGGGCTCGAGTTCACCGGCCAGCGTCCGCAGCAGAGTCGTCTTGCCCGAGCCGTTGACACCGACCAGGCCTACACGCTCCCCCGGAGCGAGCCGCCAGGTCAGATCCTCGACGAGTACGCGGCCGTCCGGGGTCTCCAGACGCGCGTCTTCGAGTTCGATGACAACCTTGCCGAGTCGACGCTGGGCGAAGGACGCAAGTGCCACCGCGTCACGAGGTGCCGGAACGTCGGCGATCAAGGCCTCCGCGGCCTCGATGCGGTACTTCGGCTTCGATGTACGGGCCGGCGCACCGCGGCGCAGCCATGCGAGTTCCTTGCGCGCAAGGTTGCGTCGACGCTCTTCGGAAGCGTCGGCCTGACGCGAACGCTCGGCGCGGGCGAACACCCAGTCGTTGTAGCCACCCTCGTAGCTTTCGACGCCGCCACCGACAACCTCCCAGGTGCGGGTGGCGACGGTGTCGAGGAACCAGCGATCGTGGGTCACGACGACAAGCGCGCTGCGACGCGAGACGAGGTGCTCGGCCAACCACTGAACACCTTCGACGTCTAGGTGGTTGGTCGGCTCGTCGAGCACCAGCAGATCGAGGTCCTGAACCAGAGCCGCAGCGAGAGCCACGCGGCGACGCTCACCGCCGGACAAGCCGTCGACCTTGGCGTCCAATGCGGACCGCTCGCCGCCGGCGCCCAAGTTGTCGATGCCGATACCCGAGAGCACTGAACGAATTCGAGCATCGCCGGCCCACTCGTGCTGAGCCACTCCGAGCGGCCCCAGGACTACTTCACCGACCGTGGAGCCTGGAGGCAACACACCGCGCTGCGTCACGACGGCCATGCGCAATCCGCCGACGCGGCTCACGCGTCCCGAATCCGGCTGCTCCACACCCGCGAGGACTTCGAGCATGGTCGTCTTGCCGCCGCCGTTGAGGCCGACGACACCGATGCGCTCGCCTTCCTCCACGCCCAGGGAGACCCCGTCGAGCAACGGCTTGACGCCGAAAGACTTCGACACGTTTTCCAGATTGATCAGATTCGCCATCAGTGCTGTCCCTTTGCCGCATTGTCGAGTATTCGTGCTCCGGGAACGGGTCCGCTCGCCACGCGAACGGTGCGGCACACCCCCGCTCCCGCAAGTTCTGCGCTCACTTCCACCGCGGACTGTGCGTCGGCGCAGAGAAAGGCGCACGTCGGTCCGGAGCCGGAGACGATGCCGGCCAAAGCTCCGGCTTCGACACCCGCTCGCAGCGTCCGTCGTAGATCCGGGTTGAGTGAGAGTGCTGCCGCCTGCAGATCGTTTCCGAGCAGCGGGGCGAGCACATGAGGGTCACCGGTGGTGAGCGCGTGAATCAACTCGTCAGCGGTACCCAATCGATTCGGTGTGCCTTCGGCGCGAAGCTTGTCGAGTTCCCGGAAGACAACCGGCGTGCTCAAGCCTCCCTTGGCCAGCGCCAACACCCAGTGAAAGGTGCGGCGCGTCAAGACGGGGACAAGTTGTTCACCGCGACCGGTCCCGAGGGCAGTGCCACCGTGCAGCGAGAACGGAACGTCACTCCCGAGACGTGCCGCGAAGGCGTCGAGATCAGGCCGCGAGAAGTCGAGTTTCCACAACGAATTGAGCGCAACCAACGCGGCTGCCGCGTCGGCGCTCCCGCCGGCCATACCGCCTGCGACGGGAATGCCCTTCTCGATGACGATCTCGACATTCGGGGCCACGCCACCCTCGGCCGCAAGCATCTCGGCGGCACGCCACACGAGATTGGTGCGATCGGTCGGTACGGCCGCGGCGTCGTCGCCGATCACCCGCACGGTCAAGGTGTCCGCAGGCGCCACCGTGACAGTGTCTGCCAGCGACAATGCCTGAAAAACGGTCGTCAGTTCGTGATAGCCGTCGTCTCGCAGGTCCCCGACGGCAAGGTGGAGATTCACCTTGGACGGGGCCCGGACAACTACGGGGCGAGGAACGACGGAGAGCACAAGGAACAACAATAGGCGCTGCGAACACCTGGGCGAAAACCTGCGACCGCCGCATCCCATCCGACAGCAAGCACACCCACGCTATTTCACCGCGCGCACGCCTATCCCCAGCCCGACCACAGCCACGCTGACGGCAGCGAAGATTCCTGCCAGAACGCTGCCCGACGCGAAGTCACCGGCAAAGAGTGCCCGCTCGGCGTCTACGACGTAGCCCAGCGGATTGATGTTCACGAGGACCTTCATCCAACCTGGTGCGTCATCGAGTGGAAGCATGGTTCCCGACAGGATCAGGAGCGGGAACATCAGCGTCTGCTGAACGACCCAGAACATCCAATCCTGCTCCCGCACAGCCAGAGCGAGAGCGTACGAGAGCGCACCGAGTCCGACGCCGAACACTCCCAGCAGGACGATTCCGAGCGCAGCGCCCGCTGCATTGACGTCCAATCCGAGCGGTAGCGCAACAAGGATGATCAGAATCGCCTGCGCGGCAAGCGGAACCATCTCCTTGCATGCCCTCCCGATCAACAACGAAGAGCGTCTGAGCGGAGTCACCAACATTCGCTCGTGGGATCCCTGCTGCATCTCCATCAGAAGGTTGGAACCGGTCATCGTCGTGCCGAAGATCGCGATCATCACCAATACACCGGGGATGAACCAATTCCATACGCCGTCGCCGGTTCCCGGGACCCCTTTGAGCAGAGGCCCGAACAGGGCCAACAGGATCAGCGGCTGGATGAGGCTGAAGATGACGCTGACCGGGTCACGCAACATCGGTCGCAGTTCACGGCCCATCACGATCGCGCTGTCTCGAACAATGTTGCCGTGCGCGCTACGTGGGGTATCGAGTGTGATTGTCATGGCGGATTCCTGTTCGTCGTAGTTCTTCGTCGTAGTTCTAGGAAGCAACCGCGGCGGCGCTCTCGCGCAGGCTGCGGCCGGTGAGAGTGAGGAAAACGTCGTCGAGAGTCGGCCTGGTGATGTCGGCAGTGACTGCGCGGGCGCCGCGGGCATCGGCTTCACGCAGCAATACCGGTAGCGTCGAATCACCCTCGCCGGCACGGATACTCACCGAGCTTGCCTCGACCGTGACCTCACGCACAGTGACAAGTTGCTCGGCCACCGACGCCGCGATGGCGGCCGCTTCGGCGTTGTCGAACGTGAGCAACAAATGATCTCCGGCAAGATCGGCCTTGAGTGCGGCAGCGGTGTTGTCCGCGATGACAGTGCCTTCGTCGATGACGATGACCCGCTCTGCCATCGAATCCGCTTCTTCGAGGTAGTGCGTGGTCAGCACGATCGTGGTGCCCATCTCGCGCCGCAACCGCAGGATGTGGTCCCAGAGGTTGGCCCGACTTTGCGGGTCCATGCCCGTGGTCGGCTCGTCGAGGAACAGGAGCGGTGGGCGATGGACCAGGCCCAGAGCGATATCGAGCCGCCGTCGCTGCCCGCCGGACAGCGTACTGACCTTTCGAGTACCCAACTCGGTGAGTTCGAGATCACGCAGCAATTCGTCGGCCCGGACCTGCGAGTCGCCCTTGGGCATTCCGTAGCACAACCCCTGCGTCACCAACTCGTCGCGAACCCGCTGGTTGTGGCCGGCTCCGTTCCCCTGTCCGACGTATCCGAGGCTGGAGCGCACCTCGTTTCGTGCCGCAGCGATGTCGAATCCTGCGATCCGCGCAGTACCGGAAGTGGGCTCGAGCAAGGTGGTCAGCATGCGCAACGTCGTCGATTTTCCGGCACCGTTCGGCCCAAGCAAGGCGACCAACTCGCCCTCCGCTACGTCAAGAGTGACTCCCTTGACTGCTTCCACGAGTTTCTTGCCCTGGGCGAAGTGCTTGGTGAGCGCCTCCGTCTCGATCATCGGTCTGCCGTTGTTGATGCGACTCATGATGTGCCCCAATTTCTTCTCGACTGGTCGGATGAGGACCAACCTAAATTCAATTGAGGACGCATTGGGTCCTAAATGTTTGGCAGACTTCTTGCCATGAAGGAGACATCGGCTCGCCTACTGCGGTTGCTGTCACTGCTCCAGACACGTCGAGACTGGTCCGGTGCCGAACTCGCAGACAAGCTCGCGATCACCCCGCGCACAGTCAGACGCGACGTGGACCGCCTCCGCGATCTCGGCTACCCGGTCGACGCGACGGTCGGCGTCGGCGGTGGATATCGCCTGGGAGCGGGCGCGGAGATGCCCCCGCTACAGCTCGATGACGAAGAAGTGCTCGCGGTGGCGCTCTCTTTGCAGTCCGGAGCGACCGGCTCTGTGGTCGGCATCGGCGAGGCTTCGATGCGCGCGCTGGCGAAGCTGCGGCAGATCATGCCGTCGAGGCTGCGACACCGTCTGGAGTCGCTGTCGATCGACGTCGTGCCACGCGAGCCCGCCGCGAGCGCAGTCGATGCGTCGGTACTGTCCGCCATCGCGTCCGTATGCCACAACCACGAGCGTTTGAGATTCGACTACCGCACTCACGACGGCACCCAGAGCCGACGCGAGGTGGAACCGTACAGGCTCGTACGGTCGGGTGTTCGGTGGTATCTGGTGGCTTGGGATCTATCTCGCGAAGACTGGCGGTCGTTCCGCGTCGACCGGATGGAACCCAAGATTCCCACCGGTCCGCGGTTCACGCCGCGGGAACTACCGGCCGGTGGCGCGGCAGACTTCGTTTCGCGCGGCGTCGCCCGGGCTTATTCCTCCACGCGCGCAACAGTTCTACTGCATGCACCCATCGAGCAGATAGCACCAATGGTCAATGAGCAGTGGGGATCAGTGGAGTCCACCGACGAAGGGCGTTGCGTCATAGTGCTTTCGGGCACTTCCCTACGGTCGATCGCAATGTGGCTCAGGGCTTTCGACGTCGATTTCACCGTTGTGAATCCACCCGAACTCCGCGAGGAATGCCGCGCGATCGCAGCAGAAACCGCAGTGGCCGCTCAGCGTTATCTCGATGCGTGAGAGCACTTTTCACCCAAAATGCAACAAGACCCCAACTCCGAAGAGTTGGGGTCTTGTCAGTACGTCATGCGTCGGTTGCCCGACTCACATGGACGTCTTAGACGATGGTAACGCCGGTGGCCTGCGGGCCCTTGTTGCCCTGACCGATCTCGAACGCCACGCGCTGGTTCTCCTCGAGAGTGCGGAAGCCGCCACTCTGGATCTCGGAGTAGTGAACGAAGACGTCAGCACTGCCGTCTTCGGGAGCGATGAAGCCGAACCCCTTCTCGGAGTTGAACCACTTCACGATGCCCTCTGCCATGTAAATCTCCTCTAACACAGTGTCAACAGGCAGTCGCTTCGACCGCCCGGGTCACTTACTACGACCGTTCTGAGACAAATCCGTGGAGGATGTCCAAACGCTCGCAACCTAACCATTTGCGAGCGTGGAAACACAAACACAAACACTTACGACCAACACAAGTAGACCACACATCCGCCCTGTTGTCTTCCCTGAGGCCTTCGTCACTGCCCAACCCGTTGACAGTCATACCCCCTGGGGGTACCTTCAGTCCCAGGGAGATACCTACACCGGGTATCCGTAAAATGAGTTTTACACAAGCGAAGGGATCTGCGATGACCACCGCCGAATACACCGTTTCCGGAATGACCTGCGGACACTGCGTCGGATCCGTCAAGGAAGAGATCGGCAACATCGCGGGCGTAACCGCGGTGGATGTCGAATTGGCGAGCGGACGCGTCGTTGTCACCAGCGATGCCCCCGTCTCCGCAGCCGACGTCGTCGCAGCAGTCGACGAAGCCGGCTACGCAGTCGTACCAAGCTGAGTCAGCCGTGCGCACCTCGACAACACTTGCCACCTACGCCGTCGGGTTGGTCGCCGTCTTCGGCGCCGCCCTCGGCGTGGGGGCCGCAATCGGAAGCCCGATAGACATGTCCACTACCCAGCACAGCACTCACGAATCAACCGCTGAATCGATGCCAGGCATGGATTCGGCGACACCCGCAGGGCTCGAAGTCTCTTCCGGCGGATACACACTCACCGACATGACCGCACCCGGTCGAGCTGGGGAGCCGGGAACCTTGACCTTCCGGATTCTCGACAGCACCAACAAGCCCGTCGTCGATTTCGACCTCCTGCACGAGAAGAAGCTCCACCTCATCGTCGTCCGAAACGACACCAGCGAATTCCGCCACGTACATCCTTCTCTCGCCGCAGACGGCACCTGGTCGATCGACTGGACCTGGCCCGTCGCCGGCACCTACCGAGTCTTCGCGGACTTCGATCCCACCGACGGCACCCAACTGACACTCGGCCGAAACTTCGACGTGGCAGGCGAATTCACTCCTGCGCCGCTGCCCGCGAAGAGCGCGACCGCAACCGTCGACGGATACACCGTGACTCTCGACGGTGATCTGACCACTGCCGGCGGCCCGATCACGCTGAGCGTTGCTCGCGACGGAGCCCCGGTCACCGATCTCGATCCGTACCTCGGTGCCTACGGTCATCTTGTTGCGCTTCGCACCGGCGACCTCGCCTACCTGCACGTTCACCCCGAGGGTGAACCGGGCGACGGCGTCACTTCTCCCGGTCCTGACGTTTCCTTCCACGCACAGGCGCCGAGCGAAGGCACATACCGACTGTTCCTCGACTTCCAGCACGAGGGCGTGGTTCGCACCGCCGAATTCACTGTTGATGCAGGCATTTCCGCAGCTTCAGTTCCAGACAATCACGAGGGAGGGCACTGATGACGTCACCGACTGCGGTCGACAATGCTGCCAACTCGAGCAGCGTCGAACTCGCGATCACCGGAATGACCTGCGCCTCCTGCGCGTCACGAATCGAGAAGAAGCTCAACAAGATCGACGGCGTCACAGCCACGGTCAACTACGCGACGGAAAAAGCCAAGGTCACCTTCCCGGACGGAGTACCCGTCGAAGATTTGGTCACCGCCGTCGAGAATGCCGGTTACGCTGCCGCGCTCCCGAAACCGCCCAGCGCGCCAGACACCGTCGACCCGGATGCGGAAACCCCGCAGGATCGTGATCTGCGCGAGCTTCGTACCCGCCTGATCATCTCGACTCTGCTCTCCGTGCCGGTCATCGCGATGGCGATGATTCCTGCGTTGCAGTTCGACAACTGGCAGTGGCTCTCCCTCACGCTGGCCGCACCGGTCATCGTGTGGGCGGCCCTTCCCTTCCACCGGGCTGCCTGGGTCAACCTGCGTCACGGCGCCGCAACGATGGACACGCTCATCTCGCTGGGCACCATCGCAGCGTTCGTCTGGTCGCTGTATGCACTGTTCTTCGGCACCGCGGGCGAAGCGGGAATGAAACACGCGTTCAGACTGACGGTCGACCGGATGGACGGCAGCGCCAACATCTACCTCGAGGTTGCCGCGGGCGTCATCACGTTCGTGCTCGCCGGACGCTACTTCGAGCACAAGTCCAAGCGCACGTCCGGCGCCGCACTACGCGCGCTCATGGAACTCGGTGCAAAAGACGTCGCGGTACTGCGAAACGGCGTCGAAGTACGAATCCCCGCCGAAGAACTGGCAGCGGGCGACTCCTTCATCGTTCGGCCCGGCGAGAAGATCGCCACCGACGGCATCATCACCGAAGGCCGCTCAGCCGTCGACATGAGCATGTTGACCGGCGAATCCGTGCCGGAGGAAGTCGGTGTCGGAGACACCGTCGTCGGGGCCACCGTCAACGTCGGTGGAACATTGACCGTCGAGGCCACCCGCGTCGGGAGCGACACCCAACTCGCCCAGATGGCGGCACTGGTCGAAGACGCCCAGAACGGCAAGGCCGAAGTTCAGCGCCTCGCCGATCGAATCGCCGGCATCTTCGTACCGGTCGTCATCGCGATTGCCGTTGCGACACTGGGCTACTGGCTCGGTACCGGCAACCCCATCGAGATGGCATTCACCGCTGCGGTCGCCGTCCTGATCATCGCGTGCCCCTGTGCTCTCGGATTGGCAACGCCCACAGCTCTGTTGGTGGGCACCGGCCGCGGAGCCCAGATGGGAATCCTCATCAAGGGACCCGAGGTGCTCGAATCGACGCGCGCAGTCGACACCGTCGTGCTCGACAAGACGGGAACCGTCACCACCGGTCAGATGACATTGCTGGACACCGTGGTGGGCGAAGGAACAACCGTCGACGAGGTCCTTCGGCTGGCCGGCGCCCTCGAACATCGCTCCGAGCACCCCATCGCCGCTGCGATCGCGAAGGGTGCGACCGAAGCCGTGGGCGAATTGCCTGCGGTCGAGGATTTCGTGAACGTCGCCGGTCGCGGCGTGCAGGGAATGGTCGAGGGTCATGCCGTTGTTGCCGGCCGAGACGCGCTGCTCGCCGACTGGTCGATGCCGTTGCCGGAAAATCTCCGTGACGCGAAAGCTGAAGCAGAGAAGGCCGGGCGCACCGCAATCGCGGTGGGCTGGGACGGCAAGGCGCACGGCATCCTCGTAATCGCCGACGCGGTCAAGGACACGAGCGCCGAAGCAATCGCGCAGTTGAAGGCACTCGGCCTCGAACCGGTTCTGCTGACCGGTGACAACGCCACCGTCGCCCGCACTGTGGCGGATCAGGTCGGGATCAGCACCGTCTTCGCCGAGGTCATGCCGGCGGACAAGGTCGACGCCGTCAAGAAGCTGCAGGCGGAAGGACGCGTCGTAGCCATGGTCGGCGACGGCGTGAACGACGCGGCGGCCCTGGCTCAGGCCGATCTCGGTCTGGCGATGGGCACGGGTACCGACGTTGCGATCGAGGCCAGCGACATCACCCTGGTGCGAGGTGACCTGCGGTCGGCAGCCGATGCAATTCGACTGTCCCGCAAGACGCTCAAGACCATCAAGGGCAACCTGTTCTGGGCATTCGCATACAACACGGCTGCGATCCCGCTGGCTGCGGCCGGCCTGCTCAACCCGATGCTCGCTGGTGCCGCAATGGCATTCAGCAGTGTGTTCGTGGTGAGCAACAGCCTGAGGTTGCGGCGGTTCAAGTAAGGGGGCAAGCCCCTGTGCGCGGTTAGGGAGTCCCTGCACTCCTTAACCGCGCACGGGGCTATTCGCCTCCAGCCAGCCGAACGAAGGCTGCTGCGTCGAGCATCTCGCCACGCGTCTGTGGCTCGATGCCGGCAGCGAGGAGCCGTCGCTCGGCCTCGGCAGGCGAACCTGCCCAACCACTGAGCGCGGCACGCAAAGTCTTGCGGCGCTGCGCGAATGCGGCGTCGATGGCAGCAAAAACCTGCTTGCGGTGTTTCTCGTCCATCGGCCACGGCGGCTCCGCGTACCGGTCGATACGAACCAGACCTGATTCCACCTTCGGCACCGGCCAGAACACGTTGCGTCCGACGGCACCGGCGCGGCGAACCTCGCCGAAGAAGTTGGCCTTGACGCTGGGAACGCCGTAGATCTTGCTTCCCGGATCAGCCGCCAGGCGATCGGCAACCTCGGCTTGCACCATCACGAGTGCGGTCCGCAGACTCGGGAGCGATGCGAACAGATGCAACAGCACCGGCACCGCGACGTTGTACGGCAGGTTCGCAACCAGTGCGGTCGGCTCGCCGGGTATCTGTGAAGGCAGCACACGCATCGCGTCCGCTTCGACGACGGTCAGTCGATCGGCCAACTCCGGCGCTCGCTCGGCCACCGTCTTCGGGAGGCGAGCCGCGAGGTTGGGATCGATCTCGACCGCGATCACACGATCGACGACGTCCATCAGCGCCATCGTCAGCGAACCGAGACCCGGCCCCACCTCGAGAACGACATCGTCACGAGTGACGCCTGCCGTGGTGACGATGCGTCGCACGGTATTGGCGTCGTGAACGAAGTTCTGCCCCAACTGTTTCGTGGGCCGGACACCGAATTCCTCGGCAAGAGCGCGCACCTCGACCGGACCGAGCAGGGCTGCCTGCCCGCGCGGAGTAGCGATGGGTTCGTTCGATTGTTCGGCGTCTGACACCAGTAGAACTTATCCCAGTCCGAGGCGACCCGAGCACGACGGCCATGCGCCCCAGCCCTGAGTGCGCTGCGTTTGCGTCGCGATCGCGATCTGCTCTTCACGGGTTGCGAGGTCGGCGCGAGGCGCATACTTCAACCCGCCCTGCCGTTCCCACGTGTTCTGGTCGAACTGCACGCCGCCGTAGAAACCGTTGCCGGTGTTGATAGCCCAGTTGCCGGTGGCCTCGCACTGTGCGAGCGCGTCCCACGTCGAACCGTTCTCCACGGGCGGCACCTCGGTGCCCGGCTTCGTTCCCACGCGCACGACCTTCGGCTGCGCCGGTGTGGTGATCGTCTCCGATACCTGTGTACGTCCGGCCTCGGCACCGTTGACGAGATTCACGGCGAACGTCACGTCACGCACGCCGGGAACGCCCGGATTCTCGACGATCGTGCGACTCTGGTTCATCGTCGGATCCTCGATGCGCTGATCCGGCGGATCGAGCGGCAAGGTCTCGACTTTGTTCTCGGTGCGGTTGCGCGTCACCGTGACCTCGAGGCCCTCGGTCAGCGGAGCGTCGGCGGCGGGAACCACCGTGTCCGACTGCTCGAGCGGAGTGCCGTTGGCCGTAAGGAACTCGCCCACCGTCGGTGCCGCGATACGCACGTCGGCCGCCGCGTTTGCGCCGTCGACCAGTTTTGCGACGACAGGTGTCAAGACGTCGAGCGCGGCGCCGTCGAGCGGGAGACGCTGCGAGCGCGACGCCGACACGTGCACATCCGCTGAGACATCCAACTGCTTGAGCGCGTCGTCGACGGTCAAGGCGGTGGTCCAGAGCTTCTGTGGCTGACCGTCGACCGTCAGCGTGATCTCACGAGCACGACGGAGCACCACGGTGTCGCCGTCGGACAGCGACGCGTCGGCCGCGGGAGCAACCGCGTCCTTGTCACCGATCGGGTAACCCGCGTCCTCGAGAGCGCCGTCGACGTTGGTCGACATGGTGCTCAGGTGAATCTGCTCACCGTCGACGTCGATGGTGATGGTCTTGTGCCGGACGACGGCCAGAACGCCACCCACGAGAACCGTCAGGAGAAGAGCGGCGATCGCCGAGTACAACAACGGCGACCTGGTCGAGTTGATCTTGGCGAACGGTGACATGGGTTCCTGAGTTCTGTGTGGAGTGTGGGCGCGTCAGCGCAGGCCCAATTTGCTGGTGCAGGACGGCCACGCACCCCAGCCCTGACCGGCGCGGACCTTCTCGCCGATCGCGATCTGCTGTTCACGTGATGCGAGGTCGGCGCGCGCTGCGTACTGACCGCCGCCGAATGCTTCCCAGGTGCTCTGGGTGAACTGAAGTCCTCCGTAGAAACCGTTGCCGGTGTTGATGGCCCAGTTTCCGGTCGCTTCGCACTGAGCAATGGAGTCCCACGTCGACGCGTTGGACACAGCGGGCGCGGAAGTCTGCTTGGTTCCGACCTTCACCACTGCTGCGACCGGTTCCTTGATCACGGTCGCGGACAGTTCGGTTCGTCCGGCCTCCACGCCGTTGACGGTCTTGACCTCGACGGTGGCCGTGCGCTCGCCGGCAACACCCGGGTTTTCGACGACGGTCTTGTCCTTCTCGAGCTCGGGATCTTCGACCTTGTTCTCGGGCGGCGCGATCGGCTGCGTCTCGACGCGAGTGTCCGTGCGGTCGCGGGTGACCTGGATGGTCAGGCCGTTGGTAACGGGTGTGTCAGCGGTGGGAACCACCGAGTCGGCCTGCTCGAGCGGCGCATTCTTGGCCGCGAGAAGATCACCGACGGTCACGGCGGCGAGCTTGATCTCGGCCGCCGGAGCACCACCGTCGCTGACGCTGACGGTCTTCGGGCTGACGACGTCGAGCTCGGTGCGTTCGAGGGGCAGACGATGCGAGCGCGAAGCCGAGACTGCGAAGTCGTCGGAAACATCTACCTGCTTCAGTGCCTCGTCGACCGTCAATGCCGTGGTCCAGATGGTCGTCGGCTGACCGTCCACGGTCAGCGCCAACTCACGGGCACGTCGCAGTACGACGGTATCGCCGTCGGACAGTGAGGAATCGGCGCTGGGAGCGAGCGCGTCCTTGGGATCGACCGGGTATCCGGCGTCCTCGAGAGCGGTACCGACGCTGCTCGACATCGTGGACAGCGAAATCATGTCGCCGTCGACGTCGAGGGTGATCGTCTTGTGCCGAACCACGGCGAGCGCACCTCCGACGATGAGCGTCAGAAGCAACGCACCCACCACTGAATAGAGAAGTGGTGACTTCGTGGAGTTGATCTTGGCAAAAGGCGACACAGGAAATCCCAAGGCAGACGACGTTCGATCACAATACGGTAACGACCGAGCGTTGTATCGGCAACCAAATCACAACGAAATGCGACTTTTGTCACGGAACGGCAACGGCGTGTCGTGTGTTCTGCACTTTCCGGCTCCGATACCCGTGTATCGATTCAGCTCTGGGCGCAGTATGTTCTCGTCTGGTTCAAAGCAGTCCGGCGATCCCGGGCGCGACAGAAGAAAGCTGGGCGATAGTGCGAAGAAGATTCGACAGACCACGTAATGCCAGGTGGCCGATCCTGGCCATCCTGCTGGCGCTGATCGCAGCGCTGTTCGCCCCCGGAATCGCGAGCGCGCAACCCGGTCGCACCTACACGATCGCCACCGATCTGACATTCGCCCCGTTCGAATTCGAGAACGAAGACGGCAAACTCGTCGGCATCGACATCGATCTCCTCAACGCGATCGCCGAGGACCAAGGTTTCAAGGTCGACATCAAGCAGCTCGGCTTCGACGCTGCGCTTCAGGCCGTGCAGGCCGGGCAGGCCGACGGCGTCATCGCCGGCATGTCCATCACCGACGCCCGCAAGCAGGTTTTCGACTTCTCCGACCCGTACTTCGAGTCGGGCGTGCAGATGGCGGTCCTCGAGACCGACAACGACGTGAAGGCGTACGAGGATCTGAAGGGCAAGCGCGTCGCCGTCAAGAACGGCACCGAGGGCGCCAGCTTCGCCGAGTCCATCAAGGACCAATACGGCTTCACGACAGTCTATTTCGCCGACTCCGCCAGCATGTACGACGAGGTCCGCACCGGAAACTCCGTCGCAGTCTTCGACGACTACCCCGTCCTCGCCTACGGCATCACACAGGGCAACGGCCTCAAGACGGTCACCGAAAAAGAGGTGGGCGCGAGCTACGGCTTCGCAGTCAACAAGGGCCAGAACGCCGAACTGCTCCAGATGTTCAACGCTGGACTGCAGAACCTGCGCGACGACGGCCAGTACGACGAAATCGTCTCGACCTACCTCGGTCAGGGCGCGTCGACGTCGGACAACTCCATCATCGGCTTGATCAAGAGCACCTATCCCCAGCTCCTCAAGGGCCTGTGGTTGACGATCGTTCTCTCGGTCGTCTCGATCGCGATCGCTCTGGTCCTGGGTGCGATCTTCGGTCTCTGCCGCGTGTCCACCAACATGTTCGTCCGAGGTATAGGCACGACCTACGTCGACATCTTCCGCGGCACACCGCTGTTGGTGCAGGCGTTCTTCATCTACTTCGGCATCCCGGCAGCCCTGCATTTCCAGATGTCCGCCTTCACCGCAGGCATCATCACGCTCTCGCTCAACGCCGGCGCGTACATGGCTGAAATCGTCCGCGGCGGCATCTTGTCCGTCGACAAGGGACAGATGGAGGCGTCACGAAGCCTGGGCATCAGCTACATGAAGTCGATGCGAAAAGTCATCATGCCGCAGGCAATTCGCACGATGATCCCGTCGTACATCAACCAGTTCGTCATCACCCTCAAGGACACGTCGATCCTGTCGGTCATCGGACTCGCCGAGCTCACTCAGACAGGGCGCATCATCATCGCGCGCAACTTCCAGTCGTTCAACATGTGGCTGATCATCGGCGTCATGTACTTCATCATCATCATGGCGCTCACCAAGCTGTCGAACCGCCTCGAGAAGAGGATCAACAAGTGACCGAAACAGCCGTCAACATGGGCAAGTCCAACACCGAGGTCAAGATTTCGGTCAAGGGACTGAAGAAGTCGTTCGGCGACAACGAGGTCCTCAAAGGCCTCGACGTCGACATCAAGAGCGGTGAAGTGGTCTGCGTCATCGGGCCTTCCGGTTCGGGTAAGTCCACCTTCCTGCGCTGCCTCAACCGCCTCGAAGACATCACCGCCGGCTCCGTGCGCGTCGACCAGTTCGACCTCACGAACAAGGACGTCGACATCGACAAGGTGCGCCAGCACATCGGGATGGTGTTCCAGCACTTCAACCTGTTCCCACACATGAGCGTCGTCGAAAACGTGATGCTCGCCCCGGTGCAGACCGGGCGATCGACCAAGGATCAGGCTCGCGAGATCGCCGTCAAACTGCTCGGCCAGGTCGGTCTCGCGGAGAAGGCAGATGCCAAGCCCGCCAGCCTGTCCGGTGGGCAGAAGCAACGCGTGGCCATTGCCCGCGCACTGGCGATGAGCCCGGACATCATGCTCTTCGACGAGGCCACCAGCGCCCTCGACCCGGAGATGGTGGGAGAGGTTCTACAGGTGCTTCGTGACCTCGCCAAGCAGGGCATGACCATGGTCGTCGTAACCCACGAAATGGGCTTCGCCCGTGAGGTTTCCGATCGAGTCATCTTCATGGCCGACGGATACATCGTCGAAGAAGGCAAGCCGGAGAACCTGTTCGGCAACCCCCAGCAGCAGCGCACCCAGGACTTCCTGGCGAAGGTCCTGTAGGGGCAAGCCCCCTGTGCGCCTTTTTGGTAGTGGGGACTACCGGAAAGGCGCACGGGTGGTGGCCAATTCGACGACAACGGCCGTCTCCATCCAGCCACGCCGACCGGCAACCAGCGACGACATTCCGCGAAAATGTGGTGGGACCTTCTCGACTCGAACATGATCGGTGCTTCCAGGCACCAACACCCAGTGTCTGGGTTCTTGTTCGACAAATTCCCCGCGCTCGAGTCGGATCGAGAGAACGATCCCGGCAGTAGGTTCCACGTCGTCGGGAAAGATTCCTCCATGAACCGACCCGTCGAACCACAGCGAGTCAGGTATCGGGTGCAAAGCCCACGAAGATTTTTCGCCGACCACCGGCAACGGTGCACAGCACTCTAATTCCCACGTTTCGATGCGGACTGTGACCACGTTGTAGTCATTCATCTGAAATACCCCGCGCAGTAGACGGACCGGGACACGACGATCCCGGGCGCGGAGTTACCTGTCGAACCAGAATAGCGTCAGATCTTGTAGACGCGCTCCGCTGTCGCCGTGGACGCTGCCGCCAGCGTCTGCGGATCCTCGCCGCGGATGTCTGCGAGTGCACGCACTGTGTACGGCAGGCAGTACGACTCGTTAGGCGCACCGCGGAACGGGTGCGGCGTCAAGAACGGCGCATCCGTCTCGACGATCAGCTGATCCGACGGCACCAACAGCGCGGCCTCACGCAGCGCCTTCGCATTCTTGAAACTCACGGTTCCCGAAAAACTCAACACGTACCCGGCTGCGATGCACTCCCGCGCCATCTCCGAATCCGAGGAGAAGCAGTGGAAGACCACTGTCTCCGGCGCGCCTTCCTCTTGCAGCACCCGCAGCAGATCCTGATCGGCTTCGCGATTGTGAATCATCAGCGTCTTACCGAGACGCTTCGCCAGATCGATGTGCCACCGGAAACCGTCGACCTGCTCCTCGATCGTGGCGCACCCTTCGAGCTTGCCTGGCCAGTAGAGATCCAGCCCGGTCTCCCCCACCGCGACGACCCGCGGATCGGACGCCAACCGTTCGATCTCGGCCCTGGTGTCGGCATCCAGGACGTTCGCCCTGGTCGGATGGATTGCGACGGCTGCGTAAACCCTCGAATCCCAGTTCGCAGCGTCGACGGCAAAGCGTGCAGCATCGAGGTCGTCGGCCACCGTGACGACCCGTCCGACGCCGACGGCCTCGGCTCGATCGACTATTTCGGCCACGGTCGCAGCGTCGTGTGCGCCGCACGCGTCGAGGTGCGTATGGGCGTCGATCAGAGGCGACAAGGGCTCAGGGGCATCGGGGGCGGGACGGTCTTTGCTCACGCCCGATAGAGTAAGCCCACCATGACTGTGCCTGCCTCACCCTCCCAGACCCCGCGCCCGGACTCCGCCGCCCCGGAAGGCGCGGAACGATCGCCGTTCTACATCACGACAGCGATCGCGTATCCCAACGGCGCTCCGCACATCGGCCACGCGTACGAGTACATCTCCTCGGACGCGCTCGCCCGCTTCAAGCGTTTGGACGGTCATGAAGTGTTCTTCATGACCGGTACCGACGAGCACGGTCTGAAGATGCAGCAGACAGCGATCAAAGAGGGCATCGACGTACGCGAACTCGCGGCTCGAAACTCCGACGTGTTCCAGAACCTCGACAAGGTCCTGAACATCTCGTACGACCGGTTCATCCGCACCACGGACGCTGATCACCAGGTCGCCAGCAAGGCGATCTGGGAGAAGATGGCCGCATCGGGCGACATCTACCTCGACACGTACTCGGGTTGGTACTCGGTTCGGGACGAGGCCTTCTACACCGAAGCCGAGACCACGCTTCTGGAGGACGGCACCCGTCAGTCCACCGAGACCGGCACCCCGGTGGAGTGGACCGAGGAGTCGAACTACACCTTCCGTCTCTCGGCGTACGGGGAGCGTCTCCTCGCGCTGTACGAAGAGCACCCCGAATTCATCGCCCCCACGACACGCCGCAACGAGATCGTCAGCTTCGTCAAGGGCGGCCTCAAGGACATCTCGATCTCGCGCACCACGTTCGACTGGGGCGTCAAGGTGCCGGGCGACCCGGACCACGTCATGTACGTCTGGGTAGACGCCCTCACCAACTACCTGACGGGCGTCGGATACCCGAACGTCGATTCGGAGGAGTTCAAGAAGTTCTGGCCCGCGAGCCTGCACATCATCGGCAAGGACATCACGCGGTTCCACACCGTGTACTGGCCGGCATTCCTCATGTCTGCCGGCATCGAACTGCCGGAGCGGGTGTTCGTCCACGGCTTCTTGTACAACAAGGGCGAGAAGATGTCGAAGTCCGTCGGCAACGTCGTCGACCCCATCGCGATGGTCGATCAGTACGGCCTCGACGCGGTCCGCTTCTTCTTGCTCCGCGAGATCTCGTACGGTCAGGACGGCAGCTACAGTCACGAAGCGATCGTGACGCGCATGAATGCTGATCTCTCGAACGAACTCGGCAATCTCGCGCAGCGTTCGCTGACGATGGTCGCGAAGAACTGCGACGCCCAGGTACCCACCCCCGGCGAGTTCACCGAGGACGACCTGGCGATGCTGGCATCGGTGGATGCCCTGCTCGCCAAGTGCCGCAGCGAGTTCGACGTGCAGGCTCTGCATCTCGCACTGGAAGCCATCTGGGGCGTTCTCGGCGAGACCAACCGGTACTTCTCCAAGCAGGAACCGTGGGTTCTGCGTAAGACCGATCCGGCACGCATGGCGACGGTTCTGTACGTGACGCTCGAAGTGGTCCGTATCGTCGGGCTTCTCGTTCAGCCGGTGATGCCCGACGCGGCGTCACGCATCCTCGATCTGCTCGGCCAGAGCGAAGAGAACCGGCAGTTCGCCGACATCGCGGTTCGCATCGACGCCAACCGGAAACTGCCTGCTCCGGCGCCAGTTTTCCCCCGCTTCGTCGAGGAATGAGCTAAGCGAGAGTGCCGCACGTGGGGTCCGAGATATCCGGTTACAGGCGGATGTGTCGGACCCCACGTGCACACTCCAGCCATGACGACGAATAGAACATACATTCGAACCAGCGCTTCGGCGCAGACACTGCCATGGAACGGAGCGCGGGTGTCCACTCAGGAGGTCAGCCCTCAATCCGTTTCCGCGGTGCGAGATCTCGTTTCCGAACTGTCCGCGGCGTACGACCGCGGATGGCAGCCGGCGGATCTGATTCATCTGGCGCGTCGAAGCAAAGAAGCGTCCGACGCCGATCTCGCCGCCACCACCATCCTGTTCGATGCGAAAGCGTCGCGCGCCTCCGATCGCGCACCGCTCGAATGGGTGGGGCAGTTGCAGACGATCGGCGAGCAGTATGCGAAGTCTCGACGCATCGCTTCTCGAATCACCGTGGACGACGACGTTTTTCGCTCCCTCGCGGCCGGCCTTCTGTTCCAGGATCCCTACTTCCTTGTTTCGCAAATCGTCGACGTCGCGCGATCGTGGATGCGCCTACCTCAGTGGACGGTGTTGCTCGCGCCACCATCCACCTGGCCGTCGCAACGGACCGACACCACCTATGCCGGCGTCGGTGATACCGAGGTCGACGCCAAGGTACTCAAGCGAATTCGTGGATTACTCGCCAAAGCCGAAGCCACCAACTTCGCGGAAGAAGCCGAGATTTTCACCGCGAAGGCTCAGGAGTTGATGACCCGGTACGCCATCGATTCCGCGCTGCTCCACTCTCGCGCCGGGGTCACCGACACATCCGTGAATGCCCGACGCATTCACATCGAGAACCCGTACGTGAAGGAAAAGGTTCACCTCCTGACCGAGATCGGCGAATCGAATCGAGTCAGGACTGTCTGGTTCAGCGACATTGCACTCGCGACCGTCGTCGGCACTCCGGTCGACCTTCAGCAAGTCGATATGCTGTTCACTTCCTTGCTCGTACAGGCAACCCGTGCAATGCAATTCGCCGACTCGAGCAATCGTGGCGGCTCACGCACCACCTCGTTCCGCAAGGGATTCCTGGCCGGGTTCGCCAGCCGCATCGGACACCGCCTGCGTGACGCCGGCACCAAAGCCACCGCCGAAGCGGCCGACGCGGCATCGATGGACGTCGCGGATCTTCTGCCGATCCTGGCCACCACTTCCGAGGCCGTCGACGCCGAATTCGATCGATTGTTCCCGACAACCCGCAAAACTCGCGGACGGTCCGTCGACGCCGAAGGCTGGCACGCCGGCCAGGCCGCAGCCGACGACGCCAACCTGCGTCCCGGCGCACCCGCCGTGAACCGCTCCCGCTAGTCCTTTCGAGCGGCCAGGACCGTCTCGTACAACTCACGCTTGGAGACTCCGGCCGTTGCGACCAGAGCACACGCGTCCTTCAATCGTGCTCCCCCCTCGACCAGCCTTTCCACCTCGTCGACCAGATCGGCAGGATCAGATGCCACCAGTACTGCGCCTTCGAGCACCACCGTGATCTCTCCGCGAACGCCCTCGGCCGCCCAAGTAGCTAACTCTCCGAGAGTGCCGCGCTTCACTTCCTCGTAGGTCTTGGTCAATTCCCGGCACACGGCGGCGCGGCGATCGGGCCCGAGAACTTCCACCGCATCTGCGAGGCAGTCGGCAAGGCGATGGGGTGCTTCGAAGAACACACACGCTCGCTGCTCGGTTGCCAGGGCCGAAAGCCAGGTCTTGCGCTGCCCCTGCTTTCGCGGCGGGAATCCGTCGAAGCAGAACCGCTCCACCGGCAAACCCGAGAGTGCCAGCGCCGTCGTGACCGCCGACGGGCCCGGGAGACACGTGACGGCGAGGTTCTCGGCTACGCAGGCGGCAACGAGGCGATATCCGGGGTCACTGACCGACGGCATGCCTGCATCGGTGACCAGCAGGACGGTCTTGCCTTCGGCCACGTCGGCGACCAACGCGGGCAGCCGCGAAATCTCGACCTGGTCGTAGAAACTGACGATCTTCCCCGTGATGGTGACCTCGAGCGCGGACGCCAGAGACTTGGTGCGTCGTGTGTCCTCCGCAGCGACGACGTCGGCGGTTGCGAGAGCAGACCGAAGACGCGGGGACGCGTCACCGACATCTCCCATGGGTGTTGCGGCGAGTACCAAACGACCAGTCATACCTGACAGCCTACGATTGCCAGGTGACTGTGCAGACGGACGAGCGGCCAACGCCCGCCACGAGCGATCGGGTAGTGCGTAGTCCCGGCCCGCTGGTACCGGATCCTGATTTCGGCCCGACCGACAGATTGCGCGGCTGGATCGTCACCGCTTTCATCACCGCCATCGCGGCGATCACCCGCTTCACGATGCTCGCCTACCCGACCGACGCCGGCACACCTGTATTCGACGAGAAGCACTACGTTCCGCAGGGCTGGCAAGTTCTGACCGGCGGTGGCATCGAGGACAATCCCGGTTACGGATTGGTGGTGCACCCGCCGATCGGTAAGCAGATGATCGCGATCGGCGAAGCACTCTTCGGTTACAACGGTTGGGGGTGGCGATTCTCGTCAGCCCTGGTCGGGACGCTGATGGTCCTGCTGATCATCCGGATCGTCCGCCGCATGACGCGGTCCACGCTGATCGGGGCGATTGCCGGAATCCTGCTCATCGTGGACGGCGTCACCTTCGTCTCCTCACGCCTGGGGATGCTTGACATCTTCCTGGCCTTCTTCGTCCTCGCCGCCCTCGGATGTCTGGTGGTCGATCGCGATCAAGTCCGCGAACGAATGGCGAAGGTGTACGAGGAAGGTCGAATCGGCGATTCCGCCTGGGGTCCACGGCTGGGTTTCCGGTGGTGGAGGTTCGGCGCCGGCATCCTGCTCGGTCTGGCATGCGGAACCAAGTGGTCCGGCATGTACTTCATTCTGTTCTTCGGATTGCTCAGTGTTGCCTTCGACCTGTCAGCGCGCCGCGCATACCGCGTGCAGCGCCCGTGGGTCGGCACCGCAGTTCGCGACATCGGTCCAGCTCTGTATGCGCTGGTGGTCATTCCGCTCGGTGTGTACCTCGCGAGCTACTGGGCCTGGTTCACCAGCGAGACCGGCGTGGACCGCCATGCCGTCGGTAACGAGATCGGTGAGGGCGGCACGTGGAGCTTCATTCCCTCCGCACTGCGTTCACTCTGGTACTACAGCGGAAACGTTCTCCAGTTCCATGCCGGTCTGACCAACTCCGCCGGAAACCACCACCCGTGGGAGTCGAAACCGTGGACGTGGCCGATGGGGCTACGACCGATGCTCTACTACTACGCCGACGGCGAGCAGGTCACCGGTTGCGGGGCCGCCAGCTGCGTCAAGGCCGTGATGCTGATCGGCACACCGGCGATGTGGTGGCTGGCACTACCGATGTTGGCGTGGGCGATCTGGCAGACGTTCGTGCGCAGGGACTGGCGATACGCCGTGGTCCTGACGGGCTACGGCGCCGCTTACCTTCCGTGGTTCGCGACGCTCGACCGCCAGATGTACTACTTCTACGCAGTTGCACTCGCCCCGTTCATGGTCATGGGATTTGCGCTGGTCCTCGGCGATGTTCTGGGCAAGGCGAGCGCGTCCGTCGAGCGTCGTACCACCGGACTTCTTGCGGTCAGTCTGTACATCGGTCTGGTCGTGGCCAACTTCGTCTACCTCTGGCCGATACTCACCGCCATGCCGATCACGCCGGAATCGTGGCAGAACCATCTGTGGCTGCCTAGCTGGAAATAGTGGGACAGACGAAGGAGGCATCGAACCTGGTTCGGTGCCTCCTTCGTTTCACGATTACTCTGTCGGCTTACCGACGCGACGTCCCCGCCTCGGGCGTAGGAGAGCACGTTTCTGCTCCTTCGCCGCAATGATGATCGGGTCGTGCGAAAGATCCTTGTACAGCGAGAAGCACAGTCCGATCATGACCAGCACGAACGGCGCCGCAGCGATGATCGTCATGGTCTGCAAGCCGTCGAGCGCTTCAGAGCCACCGGTCCACAGCAGAAGCGCCGCGACGCCACCGGTCAACATGCCCCAGAAGACCACGACCCAGCGACTCGGTTCGAGCGTTCCGCGCTGCGAGAGCGTCCCCATCACCATCGACGCAGCGTCTGCGCCGGAAACGAAGAACACTGCCACGAGCAGCATGACGAGGACAGTCGTCACTCCGGCCAACGGCAGATTGTCGAGCATGCCGAACAGTTGAGCCTCTTCCGAGCCTCGGCCGGACAAGCCGATTCCGTCACGTTCCTCGCCGATGCCCGCGCCGCCGAAGATCGCGAACCAGAGCAAGCTGACAGTCGTGGGAACGGCGATGACGCCGACGATGAACTGGCGGATCGTGCGGCCGCGGCTGATGCGTGCCAGGAACATGCCGACGAACGGCGTCCAAGACACCCACCATGCCCAGTAGAAGATCGTCCACGACGAAAGCCACGCGCCCGTTTCAGGATTCGATGATGCACCCGTGCGGGCGGACATCTGGGCGAGGTCGGAAACGTATGCGCCAATGGTCGTCGGGAGCAGATTGAGAATCAGCACGGTCGGCCCGAGAACGAACACGAACAGGGCCAAGATCAGCGCGAGCACCATGTTGATGTTGGAGAGCCACTGAATTCCCTTGGCCACACCGGAAACTGCCGAAGCGACGAATGCCAGGGTCAGCACCGCAACGATGGCCACGAGCAGGAAAACGCCGGCTTCTTCCATCCAGCCGACTACCTCGAAACCGGAGCCGATCTGAAGTGCGCCGAGCCCCAAAGATGCTGCGGTACCAAAAAGTGTGGCAAAGATCGCCAGGATGTCGATGACCTTGCCGATCGGCCCTTCGGCCTTGCGACCGAGCAACGGAATGAAGGCCGAACTGAACAGTTGCTTGCGTCCTCGGCGATACGACCCGTATGCAATGGCAAGGCCCACAACGGCATACATCGCCCAAGGATGAAGACCCCAGTGAAACATGGTGGTGGCCATGGCAGTTCCGACGCCACCGTCGGTGCCGGGAGGCGGAGTCACGTAGTGCGCAAGCGGTTCCGCGACACCGAAGAACATCAGGCCGATCCCCATGCCGGCGCTGAACATCATCGCGATCCAGCTGACGGTTCGGAACTCGGGCTTCTCACCGTCCTTGCCCAGCGGAATGTCGCCGAATCGACTGACCGCGAGGTAGATGGAAAACAGCACGAAAGCCGAAGCTGCGAGTACGAAGAGCCAGCCGATGTTCGTCACCAACCAGCCGAGAACACTTCCGGTTACCGAATCGAGGTTGTCGGGAGCTACGAGGCCCCACACGACAATAGCCAGCACCGCGGCAGCCGCCACGGAAAACACCACGTAGTCGGTCCGAACGCCTACTCGAGTAAAGCCCGTCTCCGGGCGCTCTTCGTTGGCCCCGGAATCTTGTTCGGATCGATCAGATTTCGTCACCATAGATGACTACGTTCGTCACTTTATGGGCCAAAAGCAAGCCGGAAGGCGGGCTCAACGTCCGTTGAACCCGCCTTCTCACCCCGATCAAGCTGGGGTTTTAACCCAACCGTTGCCCTTGCCGATCAATCCGTCGATACTGATGCGTCCTGCGCCGATCACAGCGATCAAGAGCGATCCGACACCGAGTGCGACGACGAGTTCGTAGCCACCGTTGTCGATGAAGACACCCTTGTCCGCGTGCACGATGAAGAACGCGCCAACCATGTCGAGGAACAGCAGCGCGCCGACGAGCGGGGTCAACAGACCCGCGATGAGCAGGATTCCGCCGCCGAGTTCGATGGATGCAGCCACAACCGCAGAAATCTTGGGGAGCGGGGCGCCCATCCCTTCGAACGCGGCCTGCGTTCCGGCGATCTTGTAGGTGAAGAACTTCTGCCAACCGTGGGCGATGAAGATGATCCCGAGGCCGACACGGGCGATGAGGAGTCCGAGGTCACGAGCAATCGACGAATTCATGAGCCAAGACTGACAGCTTTAAGTTGAAGCGTCAACTTAAACATTGTGTCACGCACCTCTCAATGCCGACTCCACCATGGCGACGATCTCACTGTCGGAGTACCCGAGCGAGCGGACCCTATGCGCAAACGCGGTCGCCGCCTGCTCGGCCTGCGCCTGCACCGGATCGGTCCCCGAAGCGATGAATGTCCCTTGCTTTCCCCTCGTTTCGATGACGCCCTGATCGCTGAGCGCGCGATAAGCCTTCGCGACGGTGTTGGCCGCCAATCCCAGCTCCGAGGCCAACGCTCGCACCGTCGGGATCTTGGTTCCCGCGATCAATCCGCCGCCGTGAACCTGCTCGATAATCTGTTGCCGCAGTTGGTCGTACGGAGCTGTGGAGGAATCGTGTTCGATTGCGATCTTCATCGTCACCCTCGTCGTATCTTCTCGGTCACAGGCCCTCGATCGCCTCGCGGATCGTATGCGGGCCGGAGGTCAGAACCAATGTCTTGCCGACGCTGGACGGCGCATCGATGAGCGCTTCGACGACCGCGGCGACATCGGCTCGAGGCACAGAGCCTCGATCGACGGGCGGCTGCGCAAGCAATACTTCACCGGTCGGGTCGTCGTCCGTCAGAAGTCCTGGCCGAAGAATCGTCCAATCGAGCGAAGACCTTGTCTTCAGGTCTTCCTCCGCTGCCGTCTTCGCCCGCAGGTAGGCGGCAAAAACCTCGTCGGTGTTCTCCGGTATTTCGTCACCGGCACCCATGGCGCTGATCTGTATGAACCGACGTACTCCCGCTTTCTCGGCGGCATCGGCCAACAGCACCGCCGCAGCTCGGTCGACGGAGTCCTTGCGCTCGATCGAGCTACCAGGTCCGGCGCCCGCGGCGAAGACCGCGACGTCGGCACCGTCGAGTACCTTCGCAACTTCCTCGACCGTGGAGGATTCCAGATCGATCACCACGGGGAACGCGCCGAGTGTGCGGACCGCACCCTCGTGCGCGGAGTTGCGGATCAGCGCTACCGGCCGATCACCATGCCCTGCCAGCAGGTACGTCAGGTGCTGCGCGATCTTGCCGTGCCCACCGGCAATGACCACGCGTCGTTCGTCCACACTTCGATGTTCCGTCATCGTTTTCTCCTCACACGTCGGTACTTCAAGTGCAGCACTCCGGAGCGGCCCGTTGTTCCCCTGTTTGTCCCACGAGTTCGGACGCAGAGGCAGAATGACGAACATGGCATCTGCAACCATCTTCCACAATCAACGGTGCAACACCTCGCGGACCGTTCTCGGGCTCATCCGGGAAGCCGGCATCGAACCCACCATCGTCAAGTACCTCGATACTCCGCCTACCCGATCCGAGCTGGAAAAACTCATCGCCGACGCCGGCCTCGAGCCCAGTCAAGCGGTTCGCAAGCGCGAAACGCAGTACAAGGACCTCGGACTCGCCGACGCTTCCGAATCCGAGATCCTCGACGCGATGATCGAGCACCCAATTCTGATCGAACGCCCATTCGTCGTCACTGACAAGGGCACGGTGCTCGCGCGTCCGGCAGCCAAGGTGGAAGAGATTCTCTGACGTCTACCGCTCACAGCGGATCGCGGGCGATCGGGCAGGACATGCAGCGAGGTCCACCGCGACCGGAGCCCAGTTCGGAACCCGCGATTCGCAAAACCTCGATACCCGAGGCCTCCAGCCTGGCATTCGTTTCGACGTTGCGCTCGTAAGCGACGACGACGCCCGGTTCGACGGCCAACGTGTTGTTGCCGTCGTCCCATTGCTCACGCTCGGCAGTGACCGTGTCGAGTCCGGTGTCGATCACTCGAAGTTTTCCGATTCCCATGGCGTCGGCTGCCGCTTCGAGGAACGGCGTCGCACCGCGAATACTCACCCCGTCGTCTTCCTTGCGAAGGGTGAACGCTGCCAATGTGTCCTGAATGGCCGGATACATGACGACCGCGTCGGCCTCGACCATGGTGCAGACCGTGTCGAGATGCATCGACGCTCGGCGTTGCTCGATCGGAACAACCAACACCGTGTGGGCGAGACCATCGTCGAACACGCTACGCGCCAATGCTTCTGCGCCGGCGGGTGACGTACGTTCACCGACACCGATCGCGATCACCCCAGGCGCGAGAAGCAGCACGTCACCTCCCTCGACAGGAGCCGTGTGCGACTCGTACGCGCGGCGCACTCCCTTGAATCGAGGGTGATGCGCGTAGACCAGATCCGTGATCGAGGATTCGCGAGCTCGCGCTGACAACGCCAAGGACGTGATGATGACCCGTGGCCCGACCCAGAACGACGAATCGCGGGTGAAGAGCAAGTTGGGCAGCGGGTCGATCACGAAGTCACCGCCGTGATGCATCCTGCGCACCAACGAGGTCGAGCCGGCGTCGATCGGCAGCTCGTCGAACGTCATTCCGGCAGTAAGGATCGACGACAGCTCCTTCGGTTCTACCTTTCGCAGGTACGCAGCCAGGTGTTGTCCGAGCGCGTGGCCGATCTTGCGTGCGTCGACGGCGGCCGCGATTCCCTGGATCCTCGCTGCGCCACTGACCTCGAGCGCCTCGGTGAGGAGATCGGACAAAAGCAGTACCTCGACGCCGCGCTCACGAAGGACGGTCGCAAACTGATCGTGTTCTTCCTGCGCGCGGTCCACCCACGGCAACGCGTCGAACAGCAGCTCGTCGTTGTTGCGCGGAGTCAATCGTTTCAACTCGTCGCCCGGACGATGAAGAATGACCGATCGCAATCGGCCCACCTCGGAATCGACACCGAGGGGGACGGAGCCAGAAGCGTTCATGAGTGAACACTAATCCCGTAGGCCCCACCCAGCAGGGATGAGCAGCTGCCATATCTTCCCGCGTAACGTCTGATCCGACGCAGGCGAGAGGACCACGCAATGAGTAGCACGGATCAGGCGGCGCTGGGCGGCGCCGGAATCGACAGGTTCACCGGGCGCTGGGTCGGCGCTGGAGCCGGACATTTCCCCACCATCGACGACTTCGAGTACTCCGAGGAGATCGAGTTCGCTCCGACTCCGAAACCGTTTGTCACCTACTCGTCGCGCACTCGAGGGCTCCCCGACGGCCGACCACTTCACATGGAATCGGGATACCTGCGCCCGACACCTGGTGGTGAGCTCGAACTGCTGGTCAGCCAGCCCACCGGTTTTGTCGAGATCCATCGCGGCACCGTCGACTCCGAAGGCACTCTCGCCTTGACCCGTCTCACGCTCGCAGCATCGCCCGACGCAAAACCGGTTCACGACGTCCGGCGAGTCATGCGCGTCCAAGGCGACACCCTGACCTACGACTTGTGGATGGCGCACGGCGACACCCCGCTGACGCATCATCTCCACGCCACCCTCCACCGGGCGACGGACCGGTAGTCGCCATGGAGATGCCGTCGTGGAAAGCCAAGGAACTTACGCCCGGCCAGCTCTCCGAGCGCAGCGGTGTCGCCGTCTCGGCCCTGCATTTCTACGAACGAGAAGGCCTCATCGTCAGTCGCCGGACCAGCGGCAACCAGCGTCGATACCAACGAGACACGCTTCGACGCGTCGCCTTCATCCGAATCTCGCAACGCGTCGGCATTCCACTGTCGGAAATCCGGGAAGCCCTCGGCACACTTCCTGAAGGCCGTACCCCGAACCGCGCAGATTGGGAACGGTTGTCGACCGGATGGCGGCGCCACCTCGATCTCCGCATCGAGCAACTGGAACGACTACGCGACAATCTCACCGGTTGCATAGGTTGCGGGTGTCTCTCACTGGAGGGATGCGCCCTCGCAAACCCTCACGATCAACTCGCTGCCGCCGGCCCAGGTGCACGCGTTCTGGAGGTGGATTTCGGCGCCGACTCAGGCGAGAAATGACTCGACAGCGTCCCGATCGCGCCCCAGCAAGTCCTCGACGGTCTTCTTCAGCAACTTCTCGATCTGGCCGCCGATAATCGGCATCTTCACTTCGGCCGTCCCGTCGACGACCAGTCGCGTGCAGGACTCGGCGGCGGTGAGGCCCAGCGTCGTCTCGATTCGTATCGGCAGTCCGTGCGCGATCCCGGTGACCGACCCTGCGGCCTTCCCGTCAGACAGAGGCCCCCAGTGGTCGACCCGTGTCAGACCCAGTCGACTCGGCGCAACCTTGGCGACCAGGGTCGGGAGGGAGGCGGAGTCGATTTCCTCGGACACGGATACTTCGATCGATCCGTCTCCAGCTTCGATGTCCGAGGTGGCATAAAGGTCTCCGAGTCGGACTTTCCAATAACTCGGGTCTGTCAAAGTTCGATGCACGTCGTCGATCGGATATTTGAATTCGATATCGAAGTGAAAACTCTTCGGCATGACTTTGGTCCCTATTCGACTAGATAAAAGTCCCGTCGGAGTTAATGCTCATCGCTTGAGCAATTTACTGAACTGGTCGTTCGCTTTTTGCATCACGAACTCGTAAGGCGGGGCGAATTTGCGGGCCCACCAGTATCCGAATCGAATGTCATTGGACGTATACACGAGGTACGTGTTCTTCTCGATTCCCCGCAGAATGCACGAGGCCACCTTCTCCGGGGAGACCGCGCGCTTCTCGAACCGGTGCGTGAGCTTTTTGACCCGCGGGTCATCCCGGTCGATACCCGCGATCTCCACGGTTCCCACCAAAGGCGTCTTCACCCCACCAGGCACAACCAGACTGACGCCGATTCCGTGCCGCTTCAGATCGAATCGCAGCACCTCGGAGACCCCGCGAAGGCCGAACTTGCTCGCACTGTAAGCGGCATGCCACGGCAGTGCCAAGAGCCCAGCGGCCGAAGAAACATTGACCAGGTGCCCACCCTTGCCGGCGCGGATCATGGGCGGAACGAACGTCTCCATGACATGGATCGGTCCCATCAGGTTGACGTCAACCATCGACTTCCAGTGCCGATGCTCGAGGTTCTCGATAGTTCCCCACGCTGAAATGCCGGCGATATTCATGACGACATCCATCGGAGAGAATTGAGTGTGAATCTCGGTACCGAATTTCACGACCTCGTCGTAGTCCGAGATATCGAGTGCCTTGGCCAAACTGACCGTGCCGCCTCCGGCACCAACCATTGCGGCAGTCTCTTGCAATCCACGGTCGTTGACATCAGTGAGAAACAATTCAGCTCCGGCCTCGGATGCCCGCAGTGCAGTTGCGCGTCCTATCCCACTACCAGCGCCGGTGATCAGGCATTTCTTACCCTCAAGCGACCTTACTGACATGGATCGACACTCCCCCGCACTCGTACTGTGGACATGCGGGAAAGTCTACGCACGCGTTGTGCGGCCGCCCCGAAACACGCATTGCGGCCGTGAGCATGCCAGAACCCACGACCTCGGCGGCAGCCGCCGAACCCACCGACAGCTACAGACGCTGAGCCATCTGCTCTTGATAGCCCCTGACCGTACGGTCGAGTTCTTCCGCCGCTACATCGTCCCCACGCTTGCGTGCGTCGTGGGCTCGATCCTGGATTTCACGGATCGCGCGGCGCAGTTCGTCATCGCTCATCGTGTGTTTCATATCACAATTCTGCACCTACGCAGGGGGTTTAGCTAGCGCAGATTGCATTCCGGCAAACCGTTCAAGGTTCAACCCCGAAGTGATTCGAGCAACATCGCGAACAGTCGCCATAATTGCAACCGCATCACTCCACACCGTCACTGAACTGCGGTTTTCCTTTCGGAACACATATGAAAAACCAGGCTAACGCTTAGCTAATATCGCCAAAACGGGTAAAAGGTTTGATACTGGGCACATTAACCAAGTAATGGAAGGTTCGAATAGCGCGACCGTAGCTGCACAATCTTCGTGCGGCCGATACTCAATGTGCGCTGAGACATAGCTGAGCACTCAATGGCCGAACGAAACGAATCTCGGACACATTTGACAACTGGTCCACTAAACAGACTACGGTGAGCTACCGATCGGTTATCCGCGTGATACCGTAGGATTCACTGAACGGACAATTGCTAGCTAGAGAGGATTACGGGGCGGTTCACAATGGCTGACTTTGCAGAACGATTGAACAAACTGTTCGACAGTGTTCATCCTCCGGGGCGCAAACCCCACACCAACGCCGAGGTTGCGGCAGCGCTCATCGAAGACGGCCATCAGATCTCCAAGCCGTACATCTCGCAGCTCCGCTCGGGACAGCGCACCAACCCCTCGGACGAGACAGTCGCTGCGTTCGCCCGGTTCTTCAAGGTGAAGCCCGACTACTTCTTCAACGACATCTACGCTGCCAAGATCGATCACGACCTCGAACTGCTCTCGCAGCTCCAAGGTTACGGCCTTCGCCGCCTCTCGAGCCGCGCATTCGACCTGTCGGAAGAATCGCAGAATCTGCTCACCACGATGGCTGAAAAGCTCCGCGCGAGTGAGGGTTTGCCAGAGGTTCCGCCCGACGCGTCACGCTGATGCAAATGTGCTGAAGCACTGAATTGACATGGAGTAGGTCGACTACGAACGTCGACCTACTTTTGTCGTTTCATCGAGTTCCTTCGCCAACAACAACACCCATCGGCGCGCCGACATCTTCTCCGGTGGCGCAATCCATCTGGTGTCCAACACATCCGAGGCCAATGGATCCGCGATCCACCCCGCAAGTATTCCTGCATGGGCGGTAACTGCCCGGGGCGGTTCCTGACCACCGACGTCGAACATCCCGGCGCCGGACTGTATGTACATCGCATCCATGATCTGGGCGATCATGTCCGATGCCCGGAGTACTGACGTACTTCCGGCGCTGTCCGCGTCGACAACCTCGGGGAATCGCTTCACCAGAAGCGCATGCATCCGCCGTAGGCGATACAAGTCTCGTCGTGCGCGCAACCACGTCTCGAGAAGCACCCACGTGATGCCCAGCGCTATCAGAACACTCGAGGCAGCGATGAACCACACCCCTGCGCCCGTCCAGATATCCGATTCGAGTGCGCTGGTGCCACCGATCGATTCGACCAGCATCACGACGACCACGACAAGCAAGACCGACGAACCTGTCACGATCAATGCGATACCGCGACCCAACGGCGCCCAGGCAACGTGCCGTAGCCCCGTCGAAATGACAAGGGACAGAGCGACAATGATAAAGATCAGGGCCGGCGCTGGGTATCCGAAAAGAACCGCGATCGCCACCAGGAGCCCCACCGAGTACAGCACCGTGGCGAGGCCGCGCATAGCTGGACGCGACATCACCGGCCAGGCAGACACGGCGCCGACTGCACTGGCCGCAGACAACGCGGTCCACAAGACGATGACGATCATCGCTGCGGCATGTTGCTCCGGCGCAATTCGATCGACGATGTCCCACACCGCCGGCACCATGACCGTCGACGACAATGCGACCGAGAAGCCTGCGAAGACCATCGACATTCGCAACGGCGTCGCGGTGCGCGCGACAACTCGACCCAGTCTCGCGCCGGCTGCAACCCAGACGAGAAGGGCCACAGCCCAAAAGATCATCCGATCGCCTCGTCGTACCGCAACACCGACAGCGGTGTCCCACGGCCACTCATCGTTCGCAGACGCATGATCAACATCGACGCGAACGTCTCGGCTTCCCACTCCGCGATGTCATCCATCGGCACGGGTTCGTTGCGCCGCAGAGAACGTTGACTCAACATGTAGGCGATCAAATCATCACTGACCTCGAGCGTCGCCTCGGCGATCTCGGCACCCTCGTGGCGAAACACTATGTGCCCCAACTCATGTGCCAGAGTCCGCTCGACATTGGGTAGCCCGGGAGCCAAAACGATGACGTCGTGGTCGTCGTAGGCCCGGCGCTGACCGCACACTCCGGTGGCGAGAGGGGTTTCCAGATCGATCTCGATCGGGCGCCCGCGCTCTCGGGCGACTGTCTGCACCACCGTAAGCAGTGACACAGCCTCCGACGACGCTGCTGCGTCACATACGGCATCCACCGCGGCCAGAACGCGGCGATGTGAACGTCTGTCCGGCACGACTCACGCACCTCCCTGTGATCCGGGTGCCAGGAATTCGGCACGTGCGGCAGCCATACGTGCCTTCTGCAACGATGCTCCGCGGAAAGTCATTGCTCCCGCACCGGCCGCTACGACTGCCATTCCGCCCACACCGCCTGCGACGGCGGCAGCGTTGAGAATCGGTGGAAGGCCTTGAGTGAACGCCGTCGGGAATGCCTGCGGGTTCTCACTGGGACTCGCGACGTTCGGAGCGTTCGACGGTACCTGGGGAGCTACGGGAGCCGGTGCGGCCAGAACCTCGGGCGCGGACGGTGCTGCGACTGCGCCCGGCGCAGCGTTCGCCGGTCCACCGGCAGAGGGTGCAGGTGCTCCGCCGCCTGCTGACGGCCCCTGCGGATCAGACGGTCCAGCCGGCGGAACCGCTGCCTCCGAGGATGGCTCGGAACTCGACTGCGACTCGGAAGGGGACTGCGTCGTCTCGGAGGCTGCTTCGCTAGATGAACTCTCAGTCTGCGAAGTTGCGTTGGTCGCAGGGGAAGCGCTGCTGCTCGGACGTTGCGACGCCGAAGGGTTGGTCGAGGCCTCAGTTGTCGTGGGCTCAGTCGTCGTGGTCGGCTCAGTCGTCGTGGTCGGCTCAGTCGTCGTGGTCG